>NZ_LNDC01000131.1 GCF_001870905.1 Geitlerinema sp. PCC 9228 | reverse complement strand
AATTACCGTAGGCATTGGCATCATTGGGGTCGATTTCCAGAGCTTGTTGGTAGGCAGCGATCGCTTGTTCGTATTTTCCTTGGTTACTGTAGGCATTGCCTAAACCAATGTAGGCACTGGCATCATTGGGGTCGATTTCCAGACCTTGTTGGTAGGCAGCGATCGCTTGTTCGTAGTTTCCTTGGTTACTGTAGACAAGACCTAAATTGAAGTAGGCATAGGCAGAATTGGGGTCGATTTCCAGAGCTTGTTGGTAGGCAGCGATCGCTTGTTCGTATTTTCCTTGGTTACTGTAGGCATTGCCTAAATTGTTGTATAGTTGAGTATAATAATTACCTCCCAGTTTTTTGAAAAGATTTATTACATTTTTGAAATAGTTTTTAGTTTTTGATTTCGATTCAAAATCGAGAGCTTTTTGGCCAGCAGCTATAGCTTCCTCGTAATTTCCTTTTTGTTGGTAAATTTCACTAAGTTGAGAATAAATTACAGGATTGCGTTCGAGATCGACAGATTTTTGTAAGGCAACGATTGCATTTTGGTAATGACTGCTTTGATTAATAGGAATTTCACTATTCTGAGAAACTAATTTTTGTAATTGCTTATACGTATTTGAATCTACAGAGTATATTTTTTCTAGTATTGTTTTTATTTCTTCTTGATTTCCCGCATTCTCTGCATATTTATGAAATCCATACCAAGCAAATATAGAACCAACTCCAGCCAATGCCTCTGCCAAATTTCGACGCAATTGTTTTGCTTTCTTGGGGGATTTTTCTTCTACTTCCAAAAATGCAATAAGTGCCTGCTGATATTTTTCTTGGCGGTAAAGTAATGCACCGTGCTTAAATTGCAAAATAGCTTGTTGTTCTGTTTCTTCTTCTCTATCCAACCACCCACGTTCTGCCAACTTTTCCAACTCCGCTAGCAAAGCTTCCACATCTTTCGGATCGGCAAAAGCATCCATTCCTCGATCCAACAACTTCCATCGCCGATGGCTATCTTTGTTAAAACTAATACGAAAACTTTCGACAACTTCCAACAAATTCCGAGCTTGCGTGCGATCGTACTGCCAAGCTTCCACAAATCGCGGTATCAAATATTGCCATCCTTCCTCTTCGGAAAGCCAAAATTTATGGTGAAGTTTATCGGCAATGGTTTCGGCAATTTTATCTTCTTGCAGTTGCTCTGCCGTATCGGCAATTCCTTTGGTTAAGTCTTTTAGGTATTCATTCAACCACTTAATAGCATTCCGATGTAATTGTCGATTTTTTTGCTCTTGTCGTAGTGTGGGAACCAGCAAATATTCCCAGAGAAACGCTTCCAATTTATCGTGCAAACGCCCCTGCTCTATTTCTACAAATCCGTATTGCTGCCTTAGCGATTGTAATGCAACCTCCAAATCTTCTACTTTCAGCATCACTTTCAACAATTCTGGATCGGGGCGACGCATCATTGCCATAGCATAGATGGTTTGCAAATCAGTTTCTCGTTTTTTACTTTCTTCTTCAGTTTCTGCTTCTTTTGGGGAAAAACAGTGAAACAAAAATCGTTCGCTGGTTTGGTTAATGACTTTTTGGTGAGCTGTTTCCCCGCTAGTACCTGTACTAGGTTTTAAAATTTCTTCTAGAAATGCACCATCCTTCCACATTGCTGCAATTTCGCTAACGACCAAAGGAATGCCCAAGCTAAATTCAGCAATATTTTGAAAATCGGTATCGGTTAGTTCAACGAAGCGTTCTGGGGCTTTTTTTTGGAAATATGTCTGGATATCTTCGGAACCAAACTCGCTCATGGGTTTGGCATACAGGCGTTCTTCGGGAAAATCCTGTCGGTAGCCGCGAAAATAAACTTTTCCCCGCAAACCACTGTCGGCTAAGTTAGAACGACCGGCAACTACCCAAACTACGCCGTTACCACTTTCTTGTATAACCCGCCGTAGGGTATAGTCGCATTCATGACGGTCTACAACTTCGTAGGTATCCAAAAAGATAATCAAAGGTTTCTTGGTTGCTATGGCAGCAATATCTCGCCCAAGTGCTGCCGCTAAGGTTTCTCGCGGTTGGGCGTATATTTCGTATTCTGAAGCTTTCATAGCATTTTGCACGAACTGACGTAGCTGGTATAGCCCTTCCGCACTTACTTTAATTCCTTCTTTAAGAATTGGTTCTAAGGATTTACTAGAAATATCTTCAGCAAAAGGTACTTGGCGAATCACCCTTGCAGCTGTTTCACCGGTCCAGTTGACTATTTCGCCTTTAAGTTTTTGCGTTTGCTTGGATTCTTTTAAGGCTTTTTCTGCTTTTTCTTTCGCTGCTTTCAGTCGCTGGCGTGTCTGTTCGTATTCTCTAAAATTCCTGCCTGCAAGTTTTTGTTTGAGGGTGGCATACAGAACTTCTAAAACTGCTTCTGGCTCGATGTTACGATAACCAACTTGCAAGCCCAAAACATTGTTTCGCCGTTCTTCCCAGTCCAAATAGACCGTTCTGAAGCGATCTTTATAAGGAGACTCTTGCTGGGCAATTTCGTGCAACCGTTGGATCAAACTACTTTTGCCCATACCACCTTCCCCATAGAACATTACCAGGAAAGGTTGGTTTGGTTGTTTGCTAGCCGATCGCGGCCACAGATCCTTGACATCTCGAAACAAAAGCTGCCGCCAGTTGGTGATTTTTCCCGGGCGAACTTGCTTTAAAATTTCGCGAAATCGCTTTTGTTCCTCGCTACGTCCTAAAAACTGCATCGGCAAAACAGAAATAGCAGGGATAAATAGCGGCTGTTGGCTTATTTTTTCCTAGAGCAACCCAAGAAAACACCAACGCTGCCGCCGGAGTTGCTTCTATTTTGCACCAAAAATTATTTTTTTGCCAACGGCTATCCCTTACCATACCACTGCTCGATCGCTTTTGTTAGTCCGGGCAGCGTATATTCCGTAGCCTCGATATCCACCTTCCCCAAATACTGGCGACAAGCCTCTGACGTTTGCGGTCCAATAGATGCGATCGCGGCTTGGGATAACCATTCCCAAGAAAGACTCGGCTCCTTGTCAATCAACTCGTAAAAGTTCTTCACCGTCTTAGAACTGGCAAAAGTCACCACATCCACGCCCCTGCCATGGAGCGCTTGTCGGGCATCCGCATCAATCCCTTTAGGGCAGCGCGATTCGTAGGCAGGAACCTCCACCACTTCCGCCCCTTGCTCTCGAAACGTTTTTACCAACGCCTGACGACCCCCCGTTTCCACGCGAGGAAACAGCATTTTCTTGCCAGCTACCGACTCCGGAAAGTGAGAAGCGACCGCATCACCCACAAAATCCGGCGGGATAAAATCAGGACGTATCCCATATTGTTCTAACGTTTGGGAGGTTTTGGTGCCCACCACCGAAATTTTCACTCCTGCCAAAGCGCGGGTATCCTTACCAGCAGCCGCCAAACGGTCAAAGAAATACGTCACCCCGTTAGCAGAAGACAGCAACAACCAATCAAACGACGATAAATCCGCGATCGCATTGTCTAACGGTTCCCAACTCGACGGCGGTCCAATTTCCAACGCCGGCATCTGCACCACATACGCCCCTTGTTGCCGCAACTGTTCGCCAAAACTGCTTGCCTGGGAGGCAGCGCGCGTCACCAAAATGGTTTTCCCCATCAAAGGTCGTTCTTGTACCATGGCTTCGGTTCTTATACTTGCAATAGATTCATTATCCCAGGTTGCCGTGCCTTTGCTAAAGACATCGCGCAATTTCACCACTTCCCCCACCACCATCACCGTCGGCGATAGGGATTCCCCCGCCGTTTTCTCCACAATATCCGCCAATGTTCCCTGCCAAACTTGCTGTTCGGGATGACCTCCCCAACGCGCGATCGCGATCGGGCAATCTCCCGCTTTTCCCGCTGCCTGCAACCGCCCTACAATATCCGCCAGCCGACGACCTCCCATCAAAATTACCACCGTATCCAACCGCGCCAACGCCTGCCAATCCAAAACTTCCGGTTTGTGTGCCGTCACCACCGCAAAACCGCGACTCAACGCAGCATCTGTCAGTGGAATCCCCGCCAAAGCCGGAACCGCCAACACCGAAGACACCCCCGGAACCACCGCAAACGCACAACCCGCCGCCTGCAACGCCTCAATTTCCGATCGCGCCCTACCAAAAATCAACGGGTCGCCGCCTTTCAAACGCACCACCTGCTTTCCCTGCTGGCAGTAATCCACCAACAGGCGATTAATCGACTCCTGAGAAAACGACGGCTTTCCCCCACGCTTGCCCACTTCCACCGTCTCGCAACCCACCGGCAACGACAAATTACCAATATCCGCCAACGCATCGCACACCACTACATCCGCCTGCTGCAAACACTGCCAGCCACGCCGGGTCAAATATTCTCCCGTACCGATACCAGCGCCCACTAAGTAAACTTTGCCTGCCATTTTTGTTATTTTTGAGCTGCAAGTTGTTATTTTATCCGATGTAGGGGAGCTTGGGGGCGTGGGAGCTTGGGAGCGTGGGAGCTTGGGAGCGTGGGAGCTTGGGAGCGTGGGAGCTTGGGAGCGTGGGAGCGTGGGAGCGTGGGAGCGTGGGAGCGTGGGAGCGTGGGAGCTTGGGAGAATCATTTTTTCTGAAATTTTAGGTGTAGCGATCGCTTTTTCAAGGGCAGCCACGGGGGTTCCCCCGACGGATTGGCGTATTCAAACAATAAAGTTTGGTATAAATTCTTTGCAGAAATTAGCGATCGCTTCTAGAAACTTTATAGCAATTCCATTCTCACCAGCCATAGCCAATCATACAAACAATCAAGATTTCATTTTCCATACCACTCCGTATTGCTATTCATTTCCAGAACACAAACGACTGCCCCCATGCTCCCACGCTCCCATGCCCCCACGCCCCGACGCTCCCACGCCCCGACGCTCCCACGCCCCGACGCTCCCTATCACTCTTCCCCCTCTTTCCCATCTTCCTGCTGGCGTTGTCTCTGCAACAATCCCGACCATTTCCACGCGAATTCCACCGCGATCGCTTTTGCCAAATCTTGCAAATTATTTTCCAACGCTGTTGATTGCTTGTCTTCTCCCGGCGTTTTTTTGGTGGGTTGTTGGTTTTGGTCGTCTTCTGGGTTGGATGTCATAAAACCTACCTCCGTAGAATAACTGTTTTCTCAAGGCGCACCCTATGCTATTATTATAAATTTATATATTTGTAACTACTGCGATCGCGGTTATCCGGATAGTGTGACTGGGATCGTAACTACACAGTTATATGGTTTTCCGAACCAGTGGGCCTACAACAATTTGTTTCCGTATCTATAAAGAAAACTTACAATTGCCCCAATATCTTGCTAAACTAGCCACAATGGCTGTATTCAGATAGAATCCCTTATGGCATTATACCTAGATTCCGCAATGGTTCGGGATGCCGAAGTCGTCAAAACTTGGGGATGGGTCAAAGGCATCACCACCAATCCCACCCTCCTGGCAAAAAGCGATCGCCCTGTCAAAGAAACCCTCCGCAAACTGGCAGAACTCACCCCAGGAGTTCTTTACTACCAACTCACCGCTACCGATGTGAATGGCATGGTTTCCGAAGGCAAAGCTGCTACCGACCTCATTGGCAATGCTACCGTATTAAAAATTCCTGCCACAGAAACGGGATTTCAAGCTTTGGCGCGTCTCAGCCCGGAAATTACCTGTTCGGTGACTGCTATCTACAGCCCCGCCCAAGCCCTGGTTGCCAAGGAAGGTGGCGCTAAATATGCTATTGTCTATTTAAACCGCGCCACCCGGTTAATGGGCGATGGTACGTCATTGTTGCGGGAAGTAGCAAAGGTTTTGCAAGGCAGCCGTATGGAAATTCTCACCGCCAGCATCAAATCTTCCCAGGAAGCCGCCGATGCCGCGATCGCTGGTTCCCATCACCTCACTTTACCGCTAGAAACCCTACGGGCTTTGACCACCCACGAGTTTTCTCAACAAAACATCGACGATTTCCAAGCCCAAGGTGTGGGATTGTTATAAATTTGGTTTTTATCCCCTAACCGCCAGCAGCAAAGTTGTATTCAAAAACTTGGATAGTCTGCTCTTCGGGAATATCGGCAGCCGTTCCATTCCAAGTATCGCTACCTAGACGACGTACTGGTGTATCCGGCATCAACTGCAAAAAATTATCCAAAGGCAGCAAATCGCACTCTTGCGTGTTGGCAGCTTGGGTAAGATAGTGGGTAGGCACGATAACTTTAGGTTTGAGTGTGTCAACAGCTTGTTTGGCTGTTTCAGGATCGAAGGCTTTCGGTCCGTTTCCTACCGGAAGAAACAATAAATCGGGTTTTCCCATTAAAATTTCTTGTTCAAAGGAAATAGGCGCTGCTGCCCCACCGAGATGTAAAATGTTAATATCGGCTAGCATCCACTGCCAAGCCACATTTGTACCAAAGCGATCGCCTCCTTTGCGATCGTGAGCCATACTAATGCCTTGTACTTGTAGCCCATCAAGCTGATACATCCCCGATTCCATCAGCAATTTATACCGACCGCGAACGGGTTCGTAATAGCCCTCATCCAACAAGTGACTGCTGATAAACACCATATCCGCTTCCACTTGCGGCTGGCGGTATCCTTGGGTACAGCCAATGTTTTGAAAGGGATTCACCAAAATTTTCCGGTCTTGGTGGGAAAACAAAAAGCAAGTATGACCCAACCACTGGATGTTTAGGGAATTGTCGGTTTGGGCTTGGACATTTTGCCAGGGCATTTGCCCGGCGAACTCCCCACCCAGGGCAGCGGCAAAAAAACTGGCTGCGGTGTAGCGAATAAACTTTCTTCTTTGCATGGGAGTGGCAATTGATTTTGACCGAGTTGCGACCGAGAATTGTTCTCCAACGAATCAAAAATACCGGAAATTGTTTCCTACTGCCAAGCCTTTTTATTTTCCAAGCTTTCCAAAAAATTGCGCAGCAGTTGCTTGCCAGTGTCAGTCAAAATGCTCTCTGGGTGAAACTGAACCCCTTCAATGTGGGGATATTCCCGATGGCGAACGCCCATAATGGTATTGTCGTCTACCCAAGCAGTAACTTCCAACACATCCGGACAACTATCGCGATCGACAATTAAACTATGATAGCGGGTAGCGGTGAGAGGCGTTTGCAATCCTTGGAAAACACCGCTTTGGGTATGGTGAATTTCTGACGTTTTGCCATGCATCAGGTCTTTGGCAGACACCACCTTGCCGCCGAAAACTTGACCGATGCTTTGATGTCCCAAACATACCCCCAGAATAGGCAAATGGGCACCAAATTGGCGGATAATATCCATGGAAACCCCCGCATCCTCGGGGCGACCAGGACCGGGAGAAATGACCACGCCATCGGGTTGGAGGGCTTGTAGTTCTTCTAGGGTAATTTGGTCGTTGCGATAGACCCGAATATCGCCCGCTACGGGCAACTCGCGTCCCAATTCTCCCAAATATTGGACCAGGTTGTAGGTAAAACTATCGTAGTTATCGATAACGACAATCAAGAGAAGGACTCCTGCAAAATACGATGGGTTTTGGGTGGGGATATAGTTAGGATACAACAATTGTTCGGCGATCGCAGCCCGGGGGAGGCTGGTTTGTTCGTCGAAAAATTACCGATTAGTTTATATATTGCCACACCAAAGCCACCAAAGGTGGTAGCAGCAAGTATCCTGCCACGGTCACTGCTGCCAAAGACGATACCAAAACCGCCCCGGCAGCGCAATCTTTGGCGATTCTCGCCAGTTCGTGGTAGGACTGTTTGACTGCTAAATCTACCACCGATTCTATGGCGGTGTTCAGCAGTTCCATAGCCAAAACAAAACCAATGGTGATGGCGATCGCGGTCATTTCTACCCGACTCAAACGCAAAAATGTTCCCAACGCGATCGCAGCTGTACCAATAATAACGTGGATGCGAAAGTTGCGTTGGGTGGCAAAGGCATAGAAAATACCGCTGCTGGCATAGCGAAAGCTGGTCCAGATATTGGTCGCTACCTGCCAAGAAGAGTCTCGATGCAACGAACGAACTTGGGAATGGGAAGGTAGTTTGCCATCTGGCATTTCTTGGTCGGTAGTAGGAACTGAATTTTGGTCTTCGGAGAGGTGAGGTTGTTTCAACGTAAATCTCCGCAAGCGATCGCTCAGCATAAATGTACCAGATACAGGACATGGCGGTTGCAGGGATACCGCCCCAAAAAATAGGAAAGCCACATCTACTATATGGTTCCCGTCTGTGGATTTTCTCCATCAGGAAAACCCACGATAGCGGCTTCCCCCTTCCTTTCTCTGCATACTTTATACTTTAGAGTCCCCAAGATTGTCTAAGCAAAAATACCTTCTCCTGGGAAAATACGGAAAAATTTTATTAAAATTTTGAAAAAGTCTCTCCGGCAGGAACGATCCCCAAAGGTTCCAACAAACTGGCTTGCCGCTGCAACATCTGCTGCAAACTCTGCTCATCGGGATGATCCCATCCCAACAAATGCAACAATCCGTGGGTTGCCAACCACGCCAGTTCCACTTTGGTATCGTGACCTCTAGCTTCGGCTTGACGGGTGGCCGTTTCTACAGAAATCACAATATCCCCCAAATACAAGGGATAGGAATGCCAATCCTCGGGATGGGGATGTTCGTTTTCCAATGCCGCAAATGCCAGAACATCGGTGGGTTGACTTTTCTGGCGATAGGTAGCGTTCAACTGGCTAATTTCCCCATCGTCGGTCAAACGCAAGCTGAGTTCGTATCCTGCCGCTTCTGGCAGGTCGGTTTGTAAGTTTTGCAACCACTCGCCGAACCAAGTTTGCCAGGTTTCGGCAGCGATAGGCAGCTGGGAGACCAATTCTTGAACGGTAACTTCAACTTGCATAAATGACAGATTTGGCGATGGTTTTTTTCAATTTTCCCTAGCTTTCGTATAGAGAAAACTGCTACTTCCTGGAGTCTGCTACGAGACCAAGGCTGGACTAACCGAACGCAATCGACACGAATGTCAATTTTTGTCCAGTGATTGGGTTAGTCAAGAGCAATTTCCACGATAACAATATAGGGGCGAACGGTCTTCCCTAAGATTGCGGAAGGAGGTTCGCCCTTATCCCAACATATCTACAAGTATCGATGAAAATGTTATATCCAATGAGCTATCGCGTTAAATAGGAAAGTCCTACCAAAACGCCCAGCAAACCAATGGCAGTTAAGACAAAATGTCGCAATGCCCTACCTCGCTTGCGAACCATGTTACGCATGGCTAGCTTGGTGTAGCTTGGGGGTGGTTCTGAGGGGGTTTGCGTTTGAGTCGTTTCCGCCGTTTGGTTGGTTTCGGTGGTTTCGGTGGTTTCGGTAGTTTCGGTGGTTTGGGGGTTGGAGTTGGAAGAAGTCATATTAAATTCAATCAAAATATAGTTGGCAGTGGTACAGCGATCGCTGTCCGGTCCCATTCTTATATTTAAAGTAACAATTTTTAATGCTCTATGGCCTGGCCTTTTTTTCCGTTCCCGAACTCAGACAGTTCTCCCCAACGTCGCTATCGCTGGTCTTTGGTTGTCGCTGCAGTCATTGTAATTCCTTTGGGATTGGCTACCAAAGCCTATACAGGCATTTTCGAGGGATGGTTCCATAACTACGCTGGCGGCATCGTCTACGAAATTTTCTGGATTTTGTTAATTTCATTGCTTTTTCCACAAATTCAGCCTGTCAAAATCGCCCTAGGTATCTTTATCGCTACCAGTGTTTTGGAATTTTTGCAACTGTGGCAACCTGCTTGGCTGCAAACCCTGCGGGCTACTTTCGCCGGCAAAACCCTACTAGGAGGTGTCTTTTCCTGGTGGGATTTTCCCCACTACGCCCTCGGATGTGGGTTGGCGGCGTGGGGATTGCAGGCTTGGAGGCATCGTCTTTTGGGCAAATAAAAATCCCAATATCATATTGTGTGCATTTTTTGTGCGACTCGTCACATTTTTTTATAAAAAACTCGCTATACTAAAAATAAAGCAAAATTTTTTTACAAAATCCTCAGAAAGCTTTTCCAAAGGAGACAACCAAAATGGGTCAAACTCGGCAGATAGAAATCCGTTCGCTTCCTTCCTTCAAAGGAGGCATGGCAGAGTTTTACCAACCCCAATCCAGCAACGAAACCATGCTGGTGGAAATCTCCGGCAATACCATTGACGATCTGTTTGTCCACCATTTCCAAACCGACCAACTGCTGGTCGTACGCGGTAGCTTCGTTTTGGTAACCCTGCAAAACCGCGAGTACCAATACATTCCCCTCAGCGACCAACAACCGCAAGTCGTCAAAATTCCCCCAGGCGTTCCCCACGGTGCCATCAATCTCAACCCAGAAACCTGTTTGCTGGTCAACGCCGTCTTGCGCCACGGAGAACCCCACGAACGGGACTATCAGGCTCTTAAATGTCCTTTTCCTTACGATTTAGAAGCCGCCCGTCGTGCCATGGAAAGTATGACTTGTTCGGCAACCGCTTGATTTGCCCAACAGAGGCGATTATCTAGCGTAGGCACCCAGAGAATATGGCACAATAGGATGGCGACAACAAAAGTTTATAAAATTGGGGAGTTCCGTGAGTTTGAACGCTCAACAAGCTACGCCAACACTTAACAACAACGAACAGTCGGTGTCTGTAGCCCGCAAAGGACAACGAGCTGTTTTCCCTTTTACAGCCATCGTCGGGCAAGATGAAATGAAGCTGGCCCTACTGCTAAACGCAATCGACCCAAAAATCGGTGGCGTCATGATTATGGGCGATCGCGGTACGGGCAAATCCACCACCATTCGGGCTTTAGCGGATTTGCTACCAGAAGTAGACATTGTCGCCGACGACCCCTACAACAGCGACCCGAACGATACGGACCTCATGAGCGATGAAGTCCGGGAACGCTTGGACAATGGGGAACATCTACCCGTCAGCCGACGCAAAGTCCAAATGATCGATTTGCCCCTAGGGGCCACCGAAGACCGCGTTTGCGGTACCATCGACATTGAAAAAGCCCTATCCGAAGGCGTTCGCGCTTTTGAACCAGGTTTGCTCGCCAAAGCCAACCGGGGCATTCTCTACGTAGACGAAGTCAACCTCCTCGACGACCACCTAGTAGACGTGTTGCTAGACTCCGCCGCCTCCGGTTGGAACGTGGTAGAACGGGAAGGCATTTCCATTCGCCACCCAGCGCGTTTTGTACTTGTGGGGTCGGGCAACCCAGAAGAAGGCGAACTGCGTCCCCAACTACTAGACCGTTTTGGAATGCATGCGGAAATTCGCACGGTCAGAGACCCCAACCTCCGGGTCAAAATCGTGGAACAACGGACCCAATTCGACCAAAATCCCCAGGAATTTCTGCAACACTACCAAGAACAGCAAGATACCCTGCGGCGGCAAATTGTCGATGCCCAAGAACGACTGGGGCAGGTGGAAATTGAGTACGACCTGCGCGTCAAAATTTCCCAAGTTTGCGGAGAACTAGACGTAGACGGCTTGCGTGGCGATATTGTCACCAACCGCGCTGCCAAGGCTTTGGCGGCTTTGGAAGGACGCAATCACGTAACGGTGGAAGACATCCAGCGAGTCATCACCATGTGTCTGCGCCACCGCCTGCGCAAAGACCCCTTAGAATCGGTAGACTCCGGCTACAAGGTACAGCAAAGTTTCTGTCAGGTATTCGGTCTGGAAATGCCCGAAGAATAGCAGTAGTAGGGTGGGCAATGCCCACCCCAAAACACCGGGAAATTACTGAATTTTTCCGATTTGGTACCGTTGCGTTCATGGAAAAACGGATTTTGGGATTAGACCCGGGACTTGCAACATTAGGATTTGGTGCCATTGATATTAGCGAAAGCCAAAAGCAAAGCGCTACCGTCGTAGATTTTGGCATTATCCAAACCCCCGCGAAAACGGAACTGCCCCAACGGTTGCAAACTCTCTACGAAGATTTGCACGACCTCATGAAACAATTCCAACCGCAGTTCGTGGCGGTGGAGAAATTATTTTTCTATCGCATGGGCAATACCATTTTGGTAGCTCAAGCCCGGGGAATTATTATGCTCGTTTTAGCACAACACAATTTGAACTTTGTTGAATTTATCCCCGGTACGGTGAAGCAAACGCTAACGGGATACGGCAATGCCGAAAAAGAAGAAGTTCAAGATGCGGTAGCGCGGGAATTGCAGCTAGATAGCATTCCCAAACCCGACGATGCGGCGGATGCGTTGGCACTGGCGGTAACTGCTTGGTTGCATTTGTAATACCATTTCCTTAAAAGTTTGCAATAAACAATCGGGGATTTTGGTAGGTATGCTCACGCGTTGTAGGGGCGCAACGCGTTGTGCCCCTACCAGGTCAATCAGGGTTGTTCAGACAATAATGGTATGATGCTATTTGACCACCCCTATACCAGCGTAGTATTTCTTGAATGCAGAAGCTTCAATGGCAAACGTGCCGTCGGTGAGGGTGAGATTAATCGGTCGCCACCAGCTAATGTCGTACAGCCAGACAGTGCTATCTAAGGTTTGTACGGTGGCTTCGGTGACGCCCCAAGGGTTGCGCAAGATAATGTATTTTTTCTCGTTGCGATAATCCCATCCCATAACTGTATAGCAGTGAGAAGCGACAATATTGGCATCGCTGTAGTTGAGGTCTTGGTCGGCAGCGCTATCGGTAGAATAAGTCCAGCAGGTCATGGGGTTAAATGTACGGCGACTGCGGGAGTTGGCACGTACTAAACTCCACAGTTCGTCGGCAGACATACTGTTGGTGCTGTAGTAGAACCGCTTTCCACCCGTGAGTTCGGCGGTGGCGCGGACGCAGTCTCCCCAGGCGGTGGCGGTGATGTCAGGGCGATCGCTACTGGTGTTGGTTTTGTATTTGGCGTAAGCTTTTTCGTAAACAGCGGGCCAGATTTCGCCAGTTTCGCTGGAACGCGCGTAAATAAAATTCCCGGAAGAACTATTGAGAGGTACAGAATCGGTGACTTCAATTTCTTTATCTACCGTACCATTGCTATCAGGTTGGTAAAAACGAATTAAATTGGTAAAATTTTGCTGGCTCAATCCAGTGGCGCGGGTTAAATGGGCAATTTGATACGGTTTCGCCCAAGCAACAGCAGATAGAGCAGCAATGTAGTAACAGTTGGCAACGGCACCTTGAATGGGGTCAAAAAATTCGGTGGCTTCGTTAAAAAATCGTCCGGGGTCGCTCCAAGTACCGTTGGGTGGGGT
This sequence comes from Geitlerinema sp. PCC 9228, assembly GCF_001870905.1. Classification (NCBI taxonomy): domain Bacteria; kingdom Bacillati; phylum Cyanobacteriota; class Cyanophyceae; order Geitlerinematales; family Geitlerinemataceae; genus Geitlerinema; species Geitlerinema sp. PCC 9228. Next base: position 60,392 of record NZ_LNDC01000131.1, on the reverse strand, counting down.
CCATTCTTTGGATTTGCTGCTGGTTTGCGGGTCGGGAGAGATTGCTCGGACAATATCTTTCGAGAGAACCCGCGACAGCCGTTGCAAGCGATCGCTTTCTGGTTTGCGTATGGTGAGTTTCATGAAATAATCTCCCACCATTTCCGCGCGTTTGACTTCAATGGTGCCCACATCTTCCACTTGCAAGCGCGGTCCCAAATCCCCTAACTTGGCAATTTGACTGGGGTCGAGAGATAGGGCATCTTCCAAATCGTTGGTATCGAGTTGCAGTTCTAAATCGAGTAAGGGCGATCGCACTGGTTCTAATTGTAGCTTCTCGTTCAATTGCAATCCCACGTACAAAGGCCCTTGAAATTTCGGGTCGAACAGTTCTTCGTAGGGAGTTTGTAGTAGGTCTTCTAAAACTTGGGTGGGATGGGACATTTGTTTCCACTGCAAACGCCGACCGGCAATCAATTCTGCTAGGGCGTAGGGATTGATAACAGCGGAATTCTGGGCTAAAGCTACGTTGGCAGCTTGGGGATCGGTAACTGGGGCTATCATAATTGTTTTTTTCTCTAAGTTGCAACCAAAGTCCGATGCGGGAGAATATTTCTCCCGGATTGCTACTGTTTTAGACAATTGCCATCGATTACCACCAGTCGCTTTTTCAAGCGTCACTTATTTGAGGTACAGGGAATGGTTCAATTTTGGCGACCCGTTAGGCAAGATGGTTGGTCAAAATGTTAAAAAACGTTTACAATATTCCCAACGACGGTAATTATGGACTTTTGGTTATGAAATTGTCGGGATTGACGAGATTCTGCGTTTCAGCATTGCTGGTGTTCGGTACCTTGCTGTTGGGCTACAGTCCCATGTCTGCTGCAAAAGCGGCTGCTAGCGATTTGGGCGGTGAAAGCGCGATCGCGAGTATTTTCTCGTTTTCTGGGGAAAGACCGGATAATTTAGGGGTAAAAAACGGCAAATTGACGCCTTGTCCCAGTTCTCCCAATTGCGTTTCCAGTCAAAGCAAAGACGAAACCCATGCCATCGAACCTTTCACCTATAAATCCTCTGGTGAAGAAGCGTTTAATCGGCTTAAAAATATTATCGAAAAACTAGAAAATGCTGAAATTATCGAAACCAAAGATAATTATCTTTACGCGGAGTTTACCACCCAAATTATGGGATTTGTGGATGATGTAGAATTCTACAACGACCCGGAAAATAAAACCATTCACGTGCGTTCGGCTTCCCGTTTGGGCGAATCGGATTTAGGCAAAAATCGCGATCGCGTGGAGAAAATTCGCGCCGCTTTTGAAGCTGCCGAACCTTCGGTAGGCTAACCCCCTATGGTCCCCCTTGTCAAGGGGGACGGTTTTTGGGAAGCGATCGCATTTGTTGGAATTTTTCGACAGCAAAAACTTTAGATTATTCCGATTGTTGCTGGCTTTCTTTCTCCGTTGTTTGCTCGGATTCGCTGGTTTCCGAATTTTGTTTTTTGGTTGTTAGTAGCTGTTCTTCTTGACGAATTGCTTTCACTACAGCATCTCGGGTTACTTCTGCACTAAATCCCCAAACCAAAAGTGCCAAATAGTCGGCAATACCTCGACTGCCAAATGTAGGTTTTTCGGCGTATAATTTGTTAAAACCACCCCCCACCATCAAAAAAATAACACTGGCATGGGCTATCCAGTTGAACCACTGCAATCGTTGGCGGGCTTGTTGAATGCTATTTTGGGTAAAAGGATTGGTGGCTGGCGGTTGCAACATGGCTTCGATTGGCGAACTCTCGTAGCTGCCTCTGGAACTAACATCGGGTGAAATTTCTCGGTTGGAGTTTTCTTGCTTTTGCTTTTCTTCCAGATATCGATCTAACTCTTGTTTAAAATTATCTAACTCATTTTGCCATTCTTTCATAGCATCCTGTTCGCTGGGTGAGAGCTCTTGTAACTTCGTGTCCAATTCTTTCAACTTTTTGCGCCATTCTCTTTCTTCTTCTGGGGATAAATTTCTGAGAAGGGAAACATATCCATGAATCTTGTCTTTGTTTCGTTTGTATTGTTGGAACTGCTGTCGGATTTCTTCCAAGCGATCGCGTAGTTCATTCGGTATTCTATAAGCAGAAATATTTTTCGCCTGCTCTAGGGAAAAAAGAATAGCTTGTTGATAATTGGTATCTGAGTCGATTTCTTCTTGAACGCGGCTGCGTAAATTGTTTTCTGCATATTGCAATTGCTCTTTCCAATCTTCTCGATATTTACGCCACTTATCCCAAATGGCTTGTGCGGCATTTACCGCTTTTTGGGCTGTTTCCCACTGTTGTTTGCCTAAAGCCGTTTCTGCTTCCACAATGTGACGAGCGATCGCAGCTTGAAACGCTGGTGGCAGTTCCGAATCGTTTTTACACTGGGTTTGCAAGTTGCCAACTTGAACCGCGATCGCATCACGTTTGGCACCTTGGTGGCGATACACAGATAACCCATACCCAATCACCACACCCAAAAACAACAGCAAAACAGGCAACACCCAGCTATCCTTCACTTGGATAGTAACGGGGATTTGAATATTGTTACCGCGATCGTCAACCAAAAGCAACTGAGCGTTGTAGGAACCACTGGCAACATTATGGAAAGCAAAGGTCAGCGAGACTTTCGCCATTGACTTCGTAGCGTCGTTTTTTTTGAAATCGTTTGATTTGGGACTTTTCTACATCAATACAAGAACTGGGAAATATCTTACCGCTGTTTTCCGATGGCAAATCTATCGGCAGCAGTTGTAGGTTTTGGATGGGTTCTGGCAATTCCAAAACAACGATGGTTCGCTTGGCGGGAGAACAAAGGAAATTTTGCCACAAGCAACTACCGGTAATGATTATTTTTTCCGGTTTCACAGTGACGGGTTTGGCTTCTGGGGAAACCGCCAACAACAAACTTATCCCCATCGCTATACCTGCCAGTCGCTTGCCTGTCAGTTTTGCCATCATCCCACGCAATATCAGTCCTATTTGTGGTTTGTTGACTACTCCCCGCTCTAAAGAGACGGGGATTCCTCGGTAAATTTCACGAGTTTCAGCACTTCTGCTACCCTAGAGACGGGACGACTCCAGAGAAACAGACGCCTAGGGCTAGTCAATTGCCCTCTAGTCGGTTTGCATTGCATTCCGATTACTTGCGCTTTACGACCTATATTATAGGCTCCATTACAATCCGCGTTTACCACAGTACCATCTGCGGACTGATACAGACCACGCTTTACACGCTTCCCTGATGACTCCCAACCTTCGGGTTTTTCACCGTAAACGGGGATCTCATCTAGGTCTAACGCACTGGCTCTTGAGGTACAACTTTCCTCTTGCTCTATGAACTCAATACCGTAGAGTTCACACATCTGTTCGATACGCTTCTTTAGCCGAGCAGTCGGTACTTGAACAAACTTTTGATTATTCTTTCGACCCATATTTGAGCCGTTCTTTTGACCCTTGTTCCAGCCAAAAACCAACGTACCTACACCGTTCTCAAGACAGTAGTTGATAACGGTTCGAGCCGCTTTGTTTACTGCGTCTCGCATTTGGCGGTTACGCTTACCTGTGATACGGTCGAGCAGACTACACCAGAAGTCTTTATCCTTCCCCTCTTTAATCGTGGCAACACGCTTGTTATACCACTGGTTAAGAGCCTTAACGTGCTTGCCGTCAATAATAAAGCTATCAGCTTGAGAGTCAACGCAGGTCAGCCAGTTATCGAGCCCATGATCAATTGACAGCACTCGGTTAGGGTCTAACGCATAGTCTGAAACTGGTTGCCCTTTGCCGATCCATACCGCATCGAAATAACCAGCACGGGGGACGATCTGAAGTTCTTTAACATCAGACCAATCTAGGTTAGTTGGGAAAGGGATGAAGATTTCAGGGAGCTGAAACCAAACCTGACAGGCGGTTCCCATTGGCACCCTAACTCCTTTAGCAGTAAGTCTTAGCCACTTCTTGGGGTACGAGATCTGAAACAGTCCGTCAGACTTGCGGTAATTGGGTACCTTTGGCTTTTTCTCCAGCTCTCCCCGATCCCACAAATCTAGAAGTTCCTTGAACCCCTTAAATGCTTCGCCAACGCTAATACAGGTCTGTTGCGCTGCACTGGTATACAACGCTTTCATGTGGGGGTTGCGCTTCATCTGGGTAGACAGCCACCGACCATTAGAGAACTTGCCCGCCTTAAAATAAAGCTGGCGAGCGAGATACGTCGTGCAGTTATAGAGCTTGTTGGATTCTCTGCACAGGTACTCTAATGCTGCGCTGAGTTCAGCGTCATCTGGCAACCGATTAATTTGAGCCGTATATGTTTTAGCCATAAGCTAATTATAGTAGAATATGAACGATCCGCATCATGATAGGCACTAGGCGACTAAAGTCGCTCACAGGCTTTTCCGCCCCGCTCTAAAGAGACGGGGCTACCAAGCCTACGTCTATTGCTCGTGTGGGAAACTCGCCAGCTACCCAACGACGCATCAATTCCACAGTATAGGCATATTTGTTGTTTTGGGAAACAAAAATAACATCGTGTTTTTCTAAAGTTTCAAGTTCCATTTTCCATGAAGCGATCGAGAGCGAAACCACGAAATTTAATTTTATGGCAAACGTTCGCAAGCAACGCCGTCTTTATCGCCATCGAGGCGGTGGGGATCGCCGGAAAATGCTTCTAAAACCCGCTGTGCTTGTTGTTGGGTGCGAAAATCCGAGCAATTGCAGTCGGTAGATGCGCAAGCTGGCAAATTATCTAATTTAGATTTGCTGCGGCTACTCCGATCGCTTTTCTGTTGTGGATTGCCAGAAGAACCGCGATCGCTTCTGGAAGTTTGCTGGAAAAAATTGGTTTGAGCTACGTTGGTAGAAGAAATATCTAAGGAACTGCCAGCAGATGCGCCTGGCATCGCGATCGCAAAACCAACCAGCAATCCTGCCAAAAAAGTTGCTAGAAACCGTTGCAAGCTCATCGCAAATTAATGGGAAACGTCACCAACCAACCATACTATAAAAATATAAATTCGCCCAACTTCTTGGTTTCAGCAAAGAAGTGAGTAAATTTCGGTTGGCTTTACCATCGATAACATCCATTGGAAAGCGAACGATTCGTTGGTTCTACCTAGCATTTGCAATTCTGCGATCGCCAAGCGTCTCCGATCGCAGAAATACGCCCTTGGTGACAAAAACCTTAAGAAAATGCGATCGCGATAACCAAAATACCACTTCCAACTCCGTAAATTCCGCAATAGACGCACATCCCAGTTCCAAAAAGCAACTTCCACACGAGTCGATGCGTCTGGATACAATAGAATTAATCCAAGTTGCGGTGTGGCGACTATGAAACTTATACGTACTTCTCTAGCAATCACATTTGGCAGCCTTCTGTCTCTAGAAATGGCGATTCCCGTAGCGATCGCGGAACCATCGACAACAGAAACCAGTTCCGAATCCGACGAATCCTCCTCAGCTACCACAGAAGAAAACCAACAGCAAAATCAATCCTCATCCTCTAGCGAACCAGAAGCTTCCCCAACGCCAGAGGAGGAACCGGAAGACACTTCGGAAACAGACTCAGAAAGCGACTCCTTAGAAGCCGCTTCGCCACCGCACTTTTCCAGATTGGCAGAAGCCGATCGCTTGTATCTAGCTGGCAATACCGAAGCCGCCGAAAAAATCTATCGAGAAGTCAAGCCAGCCTTTGCTGAAGAAGCGGAAAATTATACCGACCGACCCGAACCCTACAGCGACCCAGAAAAACTCTCCCCCGCCGGCAAAGTCTACTGGCGGCAAGCCAAAGCCGGTTGGGAACAAAACCTTCAAACCAAAATTCTCGTACCGCTAGAATTACTTGTCAAAGAAGTACCCGAATTTATTCCCGGTCACATTCGCTACGCCGAAGCACTCAAAAAATACGAACGCCCCGAAGAAGCGGCTTTGGTCTTAGAACAAGCCATGCAGGAGTATTCCGACCAACCGCAACTGGTCAAAGCCACCGTCAAAACCTTTGCCGAAAACGAACGTTGGTTGGATGCTTCCATTGCCGCCAGACAGTTTGCCCTGCTTTATCCCGAACACCCACAAGCTGAAGAATTTAAACAACTAGCCGAAGTTCACTATAAAAACTTCCGTAGCGACTTGCGTGACGAACTGACCGGAAACGCGATCGCGACAGCCATTACAGGTGCCCTCTCCGTTGCCGTCACCGGTAGCCCTTTTGCCGCCTTACCAGCGGTGGATAGCACATTGCTGCTGCTGCGGGGAGAAGAAGCATTGGGTCGTCGTGCCAGCAAAGCTATCCGCGATAACTTGCCCATGGTAGAAGATGAAAAAGTAACCAGTTACGTACAAAACATGGGAGAGGAGCTAGCTACTTACACGGGGCGGGATTTTGAATATGAATTCCATGTTATATCAAATAAAGATCTCAACGCCTTTGCCCTTCCCGGCGGTAAAATCTTCATCAACGCTGGCGCTATTTTAGAAACTGACTCCGAGGCGGAACTAGCCGGTTTGCTGGCGCACGAACTCGCTCACACAGTTTTGTCTCACGGTTTCCAACAAGCCACCCGAAATAACTTGATTTCCGGCGTTGCTCGATTTGTTCCCTTTGGCAATATCGTTTCTAACTTACTGGCACTCGACTACAGCCGCGACCAAGAACGACAAGCGGATATTTTCGGTACTCGTTTGCTTGCCAATACCAAATACGCGGCGGATGGTTTGCGGGATGTGATGGCAACGCTTTACGAACTGAAAGCTTCCAAAGGGTCGCCGCCGACGTTCTTTTCCACCCACCCAGACACGGGAAATCGGGTTCGCTATCTGGAAAGCTTGATTCTTCGCTACGGTTACAACCGCTATGCCTATGAAGGTGTCGAATCCCATGCGGAAGTTCAAAATCGGGTGAAGGAGTTGCTGGAAGAAACTGAGAACGAGGAAAAAGAGGAAGAGGATCGAGAAGACGAAGAACCAGAGCAAGAGTTGTTAGATAGGGAAATTGAGAGATGGAGAGAATGAGGAAGGTAGGGAGAATGGAGCGATCGCAGCTAGATATGGGAAGATGGGAAACATGAATTCGATATCGTTTGCGAAATCCATGTTGCGCGATCGCTGATGAAAAAACGTTTCGGGGCAACCAACTATTTCCAACTGCTTCCCTATCTGAAAACCCAAAGAAAAACCATTGCCCAAGCCTTTGCCTGTACCCTGGCTTTTACCATATTTTGGCCGATTTTGGCTTCCCTCGCCGGGCGAATGGCCTCTTATATTGGCGCTGGCGATATTACCGCGATCGCGCAATTGGCCGGTTTGGCAGCTATAATTTTTTTAGTACGGGGTGCGGTACAATACGGGCAAGATGCTTTAATGGCCAAAGCTGCCCTCGCGATCGCCTTTGACCTGCGCCTGAAAACCTACGCCCATCTTTCCCAACTCAGCCTCAGCTACTTTTCCCAAACCCAAACCGGCGACCTCTCCTACCGCCTCACCGAAGACATCGACCGCATCGGCGAAGTCATCAACAAAGTGTTCCATCAATTTATCCCTTCCATCCTGCAACTGGTGGTGGTTTTGGGATATATGTTCTATATCAACTGGCAGCTAACCGTCGCTACCCTCGTTGTTGCCCCCCTCATGGCAACTCTCATCGGATATTTTGGCAACCAGCTACTCAATTTTGCCCGCCGCAGCCAAAACCGCATTTCCAATCTCTCCGCATTGCTAACGGAATCCTTCAACGGTATTTCGGTCATTCAAGGATTTAATGCCCAACAGTACCAACTTTCTCGGTTTGCCCAAGAAGCAGAACGCAACCGCCGTACCAAATATATCACCGAACAGCTCAAAGCCTTTCAATTTGTCGTAGTGGGCTTTCTGGAAGCGGTGAGCGTCATTTTTCTATTTTTCTTGGGAGGATGGCAAATTGCCCAAAACAACCTCACCGCCAGCGATTTTGTGAGCTACGTAGCAGCGGTGGCATTGCTCATCGACCCCATTTCCATTACCACCAACAACTACAACGAGTTTAAACAGGGGGAAGCGTCGGTAGACCGGATTTTTGAACTGCTGGCGGTGCCGGCTTCGGTGGTGGAAAAACCCCATGCCATGGAACTACCAACCCTCTCTGGGAAAGTGGAATACAATCACGTGTATTTTGCCTATCCCCACAGCAACGGCAACCAGGCGTGGGTTTTGGAAGACCTGAATTTATTGGCATTGCCGGGGGAAATTATTGCTTTGGTAGGGATGAGTGGCGCTGGCAAAAGTACGGCGATGAGTTTGCTTAGCCGGTTTTACGACCCCACGGAGGGTCAGATTTTGGTGGATGGCATCGATATTCGCGATGTCACCCTCGGCAGTCTCCGCCGTCAAATTGGGATTGTGCCCCAGGATACGATTCTGTTTTCTGGTACGATCGCGGATAATATCGCTTTTTCCCAGCCAGAGCGTTCTCTGGAGGAAGTGAAGGAGGCGGCGAAAGTTGCCAATGCCCACAATTTTATTTGTCAGCTGCCTAATGGTTACTATACCTGGGTGGGAGAACGCGGTGCCAATTTATCGGGGGGTCAGCGACAGCGCATTGCTATTGCTAGGGCGGTGTTGCTCGATCCGCGCATTTTAATTCTTGACGAAGCCACTTCTTCGTTGGATTCGGAGTCGGAAGCGTTGGTACAGCAAGCTTTGGAACGGTTGATTGCTGGCGGGGAAGATTCCCATCACCAATCCCGTACGGTGTTTATTATTGCCCATCGTTTGGCAACTGTGTTGCGCAGCGATCGCATTTTGGTTTTGGAAAAAGGGAAAATTGTGGAATCGGGCAATCACGAGGAATTGCTACGGTTGCAGGGTCGCTATGCTCGGTTTTGCGCCCAACAGTTTCAAACTGGTGGATAGCAACCAGGGGCGAATGTTATGAAAATTTCATCAGATTGCCAAATTGCTTATTGTTTCTTTAAATAACTTAATAAATCGGCCATATCTTGGGGTTTGGGTTGAAATTGAGGCATGGGGGGTGTTTCGCCGCTGATGACTTGGTGGATAATCTCCTTGTCGGATTTGCGTTCGGAAACGCCCTCCAAACTAGGCCCCACACGACCGTCTTTGCGCCAACCGTGGCAGCCAGCACAGTTCATTTGAAAGATGGCATGACCGCGCATGGGGTCGCCCTCGGTGGCTAGAACGCTCTCTATATAAGGATCGGAGGTTTGAATCTGGTAAATGCCAAACACGATTACAGCGATCGCACCGACCACGATTAAAGCGATCGCGACCGTTGCAGGCAACTGGTTTTCCGTCTCGGTTTGGATCGATGGTTTATTCAAAACAAATTTGCATTAATAAAGGGATCTACAAAAAACTTTATTATTTACAAGATAGTTTAAAATCTTTACTGCTGGCTAGGCAATATCTATTTGCTGGCAACTCGATCTGGGACGAGGGAGAGACGGCGCTTCCGAGCGACCAAACCTTGCTACAATGGCAAACGGACTACATATATGTTGCAGCCATTGGTTTCTTAAGGAGTATCTATGGTAGAACCTCTTCTATCCGGTATTGTTTTGGGCTTGATTTTGATTACCCTAGCCGGTTTGTTTGTCAAAGCCTACCAAGACTACCAACGCGACAATCCTCTGGAACGCTAAATGTTCCGTTGGGAGGGGAAGATGGCTTCCCCTCAAGCCTCCTTTCCCATCGCGACCGGTTGGAAAAAGCTGACCGTGGTATCTCCGTACACTCTTTGCCGGCAAACCGCCAACGTTTCCGGCAACCAACCACCAAAGCTTAGCTCGCCATCGCTCTCCACGGCGAGTTCTCCACCGGCAGCGAGGAGGTGGTGAGTAGCGATCGCTTGTAAAACCGGCTGGTATAAATTTTCTCGATAGGGAGGATCGAAATAGATTAGGTCAAAGGAGGTTCCTGCCAGTTGCGGCAACTTCGCTACCACATTGCCCCGAATTACCTCAAATTGGCTGCCCGCAGGCGCTACCTGTTGCCAGTTTTGCTTCACCGTTTGGCAAGCCTTGCCCCATTTTTCAATGCCTACCACCCATCGAGCGCCACGACACAAAGCTTCTGCCCCCATGGAACCGTTTCCAGCGCACAAATCCAACCAGCAACATCCCACAACCCGATCTTGCCAGATGTTAAACACAGCTTCTCTAACTTTAGCAGCGGTGGGACGTACTTGTTGTCCGGGAATGGTTTTTAATTTGCGATTGCCGTAAATTCTCATGTATCAAATTTTATCAAATTTGACCAAATTTCTCCAGCGCCCCCAGGTAATCTAGCTCCTTTCATTGCCATCCCAAAAAAGTGCGCAAGCTATAAAAAATATAAATAAAAGTTTAATTTTTTCGGAAAATATAGAGATCGCGTGCATTTTTTTGGCACCATTTTCTAGTAGAGTTGCTTGTACCTTTCTATACAATGTCCAACCAGTGTAATGGTAGAATGATGGACAAGTAGACACTTTGATACTGCGATCTGGGATGGTTTTAGGAGAAAGCCATGAAATATATTTTTGAAATGATTGGCATCTCTTCAGTGTTGCACTTTTTCAACGAGCAACAGTCATTAAGAAAGAATAAAAAAACAGGAATCGAATATATTGGCAGTTATGAATGTTCTCTTGATGCTTTCCTGAGAACCATTGATAATATTTCCCAAGGAAAAGACTGGGATATGAACCTGGTGCGACAGGCAACCATTAACTATTGGATGCAAAATCCCGAACAAGTATCCTTTTGGAAAGCACGTTTGGATGATGCGGGGGCAGAAAACCTTTTGGTAGCGAAAGTGGGGGATTTACCCTCCCTGCGCGCCGAACTGGAAAATCTCCTGTAGTTGGCAGGTGATTGCGGCTTTCGCCAAAGAGGGTCACTGACCCCGCGCTAAAGCGACGGGGCTTGGGAACAGCCAGGTTCCCGTAGTAATGGCTAGACCAAGAGCCGATAGTATTGACAAAGACAAATAGGAAATAGGGTCTTTAAACAGATAGCCCCTGGGATGCAACCAATATCAATAACGAGAGCAGGTTCGTGGTAAGATTGCCTCGTCGGAAAACCAAAACGGTTTTATTGGTAACGCCCTATTTCCTAGCCTTTTCGCCAGAACCATGAGTATCTATCAAAGTCGTGCTTTCCAAAAATTAGAAGAATTGGTGGCGCAGCACTCCCGAGTGGGAGATAGCGTTTTTTTTGACAAAGACCAATTCCCCTGGGCACAAAAGTTAGAAGACAACTGGCAGGTGATTCGCCAGGAAGCAGAACAGGTGCTTCAGTATGTAGACAAACTTCCCAACTACCAGGATATTTCCCAACGCCAGCGTCGCATCAGCAACAACGACCTCTGGAAAACCTACTTTTTTTATGCCTTTGGCATGAAAGCCACCAAAAACTGCGATCGCTGCCCGCAAACCGCCAAACTCCTCGAAGATATTCCGGGATTAAAAGTAGCATTTTTCTCGATTTTAGCCCCTGGCAAACACATTCCCAAACACCGGGGGAAACTAAAAAATTTAATTCGCTACCATTTGGGGGTTATCGTACCGGAACCCAAAGAAAAATGTGGTATCCAAGTCAATAACGAAGTTGCCCATTGGGAAGAAGGAAAAAGTTTAATTTTTGACGATACGTTTTACCACGAAGCCTGGAACCAAACCGATGGATATCGCGTAGTTTTATTTTTAGATATTGCCAGACCGTTGCGTTTTCCCATGTCGTTGGTTAGCTGGCTGGCGTTTAATTTATTAATTGCCTCTCCCGTAGTGCAAGACGCCAAGAAAAATTACGAAACGTGGGAAAAATGGTTTGAAGAAATCGAAGGAAAATCCCCATCCTAGACAGAGAAAACCACAGCAACCAGGCAAATATTCTTTATTCATCCTGGTTGTTCCATTTGTCAATAGGTTCGTAAAAACGACAATCCGTACAAGGTCCGCTGGGATTCACCGCACAGCGCAAATGGGGCGATCGCGCATTGAAAGCACAGGAAGTGTCGCCAATGACGTAGCCAATACCAGATTGATAGTGCAGCGACGAAGCAAGGTAGGGGGTTGGGAAAGCCGCTTGGCTGTTACCGCGCCAGGGAGGGGCGGTATCTTGGGCAATCCGAACCCGCTCCAGCAAGCGTTCTCGGGTTTTGTAGGTCACCCACAAAGACAGCAACGGAGGCATGAATCCCAAAACCAAAATAAAAAGCAATTCCCACATAGCTAGCATTCTTTCCAAATAAATAAGGGCGTCAAACCATCGTCAAAGGCGCGATCGGGATTTGGTAAGCAGCGACCAACCCCCTCCATCGGGGGGGATAGCCCCACCTACAGGAGAAAAACATTTTCTTTGGTTCTATTTTAAAAATGCCAGCGAGACTTCGTACAGCAACAACCAGCCAATAGTGGCAAAATTGTAAAGAGAATCAAACCGCATCTTCACAAAGATTTTCTCCGTATTCTCCCCAGCCAAATCGGATCGAGTGCTGGCTTGACCGCCCAACCCAAAGCCACCATCTTCGATCTCCATCGATTTGCCCGTTCGTTTACGTCAACTTCGTTTATGAATGCATTTTCTCCTGTTGTTCGATTTATCGAGCGATCGCAGCTGACCAGCGAACTGCTAGCCAAACTAACAGACCACCAACAGCTCAAACTGAGCGGGGTTTCTCGTTTGGTCAAAGGCTTAGTCTCTTCTGCCTTTTGCGGTGCCACCAACCAACACCTACTCGCGATCGCCGCTACCCTGGAAGAAGCAGGGCGTTGGTCGGCACAGTTAGAAGCCATGGGGTGGCAAACCGTTCATTTCTACCCCACCTCCGAAGCCTCCCCCTACGAAGAACGACATCCCGATACAGAACTCACCTGGGGGCAAATGCAAGTATTGGTGGATTTGGTAGAAAGAACCCCAACCTCCCAAACTGCCGCCATTGCGATCGTGACCACTGAAAGAGCCTTACAGCCACACCTACCTCCCCCAGAAAACTTTGCCCGCAGTTGCTTGCACCTGCAACCCGGCACCAACCTCGATCGCAAAACCCTCGACCAACAACTGGCACAGCTAGGATACCAACGGGTCGCCCAAGTGGAAACCGAAGGGCAGTGGAGTCGTCGCGGCGATATCGTCGATATTTTTCCCGTTGCCGCCGAAGTGCCCTTGCGTTTGGATTGGTTTGGCGACGAATTGGAAACAATCCGCGAGTTCGACCCCGTCAGCCAACGCACCTTCGCCGAAGCCCAACCAGTGGGGAATTTGGTGCTGACACCCACAGACTTTCAATATCTGGCATCGGTGGTTGTGGATGGATTTACCAGTTCCCTGGTGGATTATTTCCCGGAAAATACCCTGGTTGCCATTGACGAACCCGACCAGTGCCAAGCACACAACCAACAGTGGTACGACCACGCTGAAGAGCACTACCAACAACTATCCAGCCAAGGCACTCATTACCAACGCCGCCACCAGAACTTCCACGAAGCGTTAGAAACCACCGCCCCATTCCAGCGGATTTATCTATCCGAACTCGCGATCGCGTCTATCAAAACCGACGGCATCCCCGAAACCAACCTCGCATCCCGTGCCGTTCCCACCTTACCCCACCAATTTGCCAAATTAGCCGATACCCTCAGCCAAGAACGCCAAAACCATCAAATTTTCCTGATTTCCGCCCAACCCTCCCGTTCCGTTGCCCTGCTGCAAGAACACGATTGCCCCGCCCAATTTTTGCCCAATCCCAACGACCATCGGGCAGTGGAACGCTTGCAGGTGCAACATACGCCCATTGCTTTAAAATACAGCGGTTTGGCGGAAATGGAAGGGTTTATCCTGCCTACCTATCGGTTGATGCTGGTCACCGACCGGGAATTTTTCGGGCAGCATACCCTCGCCACGCCTACCTATATCCGCAAGCGCCGCCGCGCCGCTTCCAAACAAATCGACCCCAACCAGCTACGACCGGGAGATTACGTAGTTCACCGCCACCACGGCATTGGCAAGTTTTTAAAATTAGAATCGCTGGAAAATCGGGAATATCTGGTGGTGAAATACGAAGACGGTTTGCTGCGAATTCCCGCCGACCAGTTGGGCAGTTTATCCCGCTATCGTTCCGTTAACGACAAACCGCCGCAGTTAAATAAATTATCGGGAAAAGCTTGGGAGAAAACCAAAAACAAAGTCCGCAAAACCGTCAAAAAGCTGGCGGTGGATTTATTGAAACTCTACGCCCAACGTTCCGAACAAACAGGGATCGCCTATCCTGAAGATATGCCCTGGCAGCAAGAGTTGGAAGATTCTTTTCCTTATCAAGAAACCCCCGACCAACTCAAAGCCATTCAGGATGTCAAACGGGATTTGGAAAGCGATCGCCCCATGGATCGTTTGGTTTGCGGAGATGTGGGATTTGGCAAAACCGAAGTCGCCATCCGTGCCATCTTTAAAGCCATTACCGCTGGCAAACAGGTGGCTTTCCTCGCCCCCACCACCATTTTGACCCAACAGCACTATCACACCATCAAAGAACGCTTTGCCCCCTATCCCATTGAAGTGGGATTGCTGAACCGTTTCCGCACCACCCAGGAAAAGAAACATCTCCTCAAACGGCTGGCAACGGGTGAGTTGGATGTGGTCATTGGTACCCACCAACTTTTAAACAAAAGCGTGAAATTCCAAAATTTGGGTTTGCTGGTGGTTGACGAGGAACAGCGGTTTGGGGTGAATCAAAAAGAAAAAATTAAATCCATGAAAACCCAGGTTGACGTGCTGACCCTCACCGCTACCCCCATTCCCCGAACTTTGTATATGGCGCTTTCGGGGATTCGAGAAATGAGCGTTATTTCTACACCGCCACCGTCACGTCGCCCCATCAAAACCCATTTGGCACCCTACGAGTCGGAAGTGGTACGCACGGCATTGCGACAGGAGTTAGACCGTGGTGGTCAGATTTTTTATGTGGTGCCCCGGGTGGAAGGCATTGAAGAGGCTTCGGCGCGGGTGCGGGAAATGGTGCCCAACGCACGAATTGCGATCGCCCACGGTCAAATGGATCCGGCGGAGTTGGAAGCTACAATGCTGGCGTTTAGTGCCGGGGAAGCCGATATTTTGGTTTGCACCACAATTATCGAATCGGGATTGGATATTCCCCGGGTCAACACCATTTCCATCGAAGATGCCCACCGGTTTGGTTTATCTCAGCTATACCAATTGCGCGGTCGGGTGGGTCGTTCCGGGGTGCAGGCACATGCGTGGCTGTTTTGGAATCCCAAAAAACAACTATCGGATAAAGCCAAGGCACGTTTGAAAGCGATTCAGGAGTTTACCCAATTGGGGTCTGGCTACCAACTAGCGATGCGGGATATGGAAATTCGCGGCGTGGGCAATTTACTAGGGGCAGAACAATCCGGTCACATGGAAGCCATTGGGTTTGACTTGTATGTGGAAATGCTGCAAGAGTGCATTCAGCAAATCCAAGGGCAGGAAATTCCCAAAGTTGACGATACCCAAATCGATTTGAAGCTGACGGCGTTTATTCCCGCCGATTATATTCGGGATACGGAATCCAAGATGAGTGCCTATCGGGAGGCAGCGGCGGCGACGACACCGGAAGAGTTGGAACAGGTGGCGCGTTCCTGGCGCGATCGCTATGGGGAAATTCCCACTGCCACCCAGCAATTATTGCGGATTATGGAATTGAAATTGCTAGCCAAACAATTAGGAATTTCTCGCATTCGCCCGGAAGGCAAGCAAAATTTGGTGCTGGATACGCCTATGGAAGAACCGGCTTGGAAGCTGTTGCAGGAAAATTTGCCCGCCAACTTACAATCCCGTTTTGTGTATACGCCCAACAAAATTGTGGTGCGGGGGTTGGGCGTGCTTCCCCCCAAAGACCAGTTAGAAAATTTGATTGATTGGTTGGGCAAAATGAAAGGTGGGCTGCCGGAATCCCAGGCAGTATCGTAACCTGTGATACCCTAAACGTAGCTTTCTTGTTGTTTTTATTTGAATTTTATGTCTGGAGGAAATAAGGAAACCAAGGTATTGGTGGGAGCTTTGCTAATTACAGCGGTGATTCTGGGAGGCGTCTACTGGATCGTGAAAAGCCGCTTTGGTGGCGATTTTCGTGCCCTCATGGGAAATCAACCCACGCCTACCTCAGGCAATGCCCCCTCTGGCAATGCTGGCGGTGGCAACGGCGACGGGCAAACGGCACAGCAGCTGCAAGGCAAAGTCAGCGGTGGTGACACGCTTTTGTTGAAAAGTCAAAGCGATGTTTCCCGTCAAGAACAGCAAGCGATCGGGGCGTTTGCGGAAGGCGATTACTCAAGAGCGAGGAAGTTGTTTGCCCAGGTTTTACAAGCAAATGCCAACAATCCAGAGGCGCGGATTTACTATCAAAATGCGAATTTATTAGCCAATCCGAATGCGGAGGTCTATACCATCGCCGTAGTGGTGCCAGCAAGGGTGCCTGGCGATCGCAACAAAGCCGCCGCCATTTTGCGCGGGGTTGCCCAAGCACAGCACGAAGCCAACGAATCCAACCCCCAAATTAACGGGAAAGGATTGCAAGTTCTCATCGCCGACGATGCCAACAGCCTTAGCGAAGCGGAGAAAGTTGCCCGGCGTTTGGCAGCCAGTGAAAATGTGGTCGCGGTTCTCGGTCACTACACCAGCGAAACCACCCAAGCGGCACTGCCGGTTTACCAAGAGCAACAAGTACCGGTGATTTCCGCCAGCAGTACCTCCGATAACTTATCGGAATTTTGTGCCGAACAAGGAGATTCCTGCTTTTTCTTCCGTACTGTGGGCAACAATCAAGCCAATGTGGATTTCTTTAGCGAGCAGTTGGTGAGCAACGCCCGGCGGGCAGCTATTTTGTATAGTTTCAACAGCGATTACAGCCAATCTTTCCAAAGCAATTTTCAAACCCTGTTCCCCCAATATGGGGGCACGGTAACGCAAATTTCGGCAAACAATCTTTCCCAACCTGGATTCGACGCGCAAGCAGCCATTTCCCAGGCACAACAGCAAGGCAGCGAGGGGATAGTTTTGGTACCCGACGGGGGCACGTCGGCAGCTTCCCTACGCAATGCCATTGATGTTATCGAAGCCAACCAGGGTCAGTTGTGGATAGCGGGTTCCAGTGCTTTATACAATCCCGAAACCCTGCGGGAATTGCAAGACGCTTCTATGAATACTTTGGAAACGTTCGTGACTTATGCACCCTGGCACTATACTACTGGCTGCCAAACCCCCGGCGGGCAAGCGTTCTGTGATGGTGCTAACCAGTTGTGGGGAACCAGATTTCTCAGCTGGCGCACTGCCATGGCTTACGATGCTGCCCGCGCTACGATTGCTGGGTTGCGATCGCTTTCCGGTTCCGGTGGCGATATCCAGCAGCTACGTCAAACTTTCCAACAAACCCTCTCAGACCCAAGCTTTGAAATTCAAGGTGCTACCGGTGTGGTGGCTTTTGACCCCACCAACCACAACCGAGAAAATCCCCCGCGAGAAATGGTGCGTATTGCCCTCTGTGAGAGGTTGCAGTATGGTTTGGTCTTTTTACCGTTGGAATACAATACCCCTGCAGATGCTGGTTTGAGTTGTTCCTAAGCGCTGCGAGACGAAAACAAAATCTTGGATAATGTAGATTATACGTCCCCAAGTAAACCAACTTAAGTGATATATATGCCATCTAGTTCCGGTTTCTGAGGCAGCAGAACTCTTAGGTGTTTCGACAAGAACCATATTCGTAAATGGGAATTTGAAGGACGGATTAAAGCAGTCCGAACTGAAGGAAACCATCGTCGGTTTGATGTGTCGGAATTCTTGGGTGAAAAATAAGGATGTTTCTGGGACTTCTACTTACGCCCGTGTTAGTAGTAAGGACCGAAAAGAAGACTTGAAAAAAAAACAAGAAATGGTATAAGCCTGTGGACTAGGTTGCGCCGTCGCATCTAGGAAAAGCTCCTTGTGGGAAAGAAACAGGAAGTTAACGTCAAGTTTAACCGATTGGGTTAAGTTTGTGTAAGTTTGTCAGAACGGCTAGTTCCTGCTACAGCAACATCGATACCATTTTCTGCAGTTCTTTCAATCCTCATTTGCCAGGTTAATATCTATTCTCAGTAGATTTTGGCTTCCAAATTCCAGGATGGCATGGGAAAAATGAATTTTTTGGTGATTGGGGATTGATTTTGGCAGGGGATTGACATATAATTTTAATAATGGAATTAGTAGGCTCAATTTAAAAATTGCGTCTATTCCCAT
The DNA here is from genome assembly GCF_001870905.1 of Geitlerinema sp. PCC 9228. Taxonomy (NCBI): domain Bacteria; kingdom Bacillati; phylum Cyanobacteriota; class Cyanophyceae; order Geitlerinematales; family Geitlerinemataceae; genus Geitlerinema; species Geitlerinema sp. PCC 9228. The sequence goes on along the minus strand of NZ_LNDC01000131.1, from coordinate 42,143 downwards.
TATCTAAAAGTGTCTATATATAAAATACCATATTTGGGGAGATATTGGGAAAAATTTTCGCCTTTTTCTTTCCTTTCTAAAAGACCAAGCCGGCACCTGGGTACAAGGTGAACCTATTCAACCTGCGATATGTGGGTTTCAAAACAGAGTCGGAGCGTTTTTGTGGAGGTGCCTCGCCAAGCGCGATCCTAACCAGAGCTACTTGCTTCCTTCCCCCAACGATTTCTGTAAAAACTCACCGAGAACTTTCTGGCGTAACTTGCACGCGCTCGGTCAGTACCCTCACCCGGCGATTGTCTACGATCGCAACCCAAAAACCGCGATCGCTAAGCTGGCGCATGATTTCATTGGCGGCTTCCAATTGGTCGGTAGTTTCTACCAGCAAATAATGCTCTTGCGCGTAAGCTACCAAACCAATATCTCGATCCGATCCCAAAATATCTTGTAGCTGCCGAGCAATTTCCGGGCGATTGAAAAAATTGACCAGAACCGCATAGGTGGCATTATTGGTTTGCGAACCATTTCCCACTTGGGCAGGTGCTAGCTGCGTTCCCGGTGCCACCACCAGCGACTCTAATCCTAACGTGTTGCTGATATAATCAGCCCAGGCATTGGCAATAGCTTGGTTGGGAAAGCTCCCTACCCGAGTAACCGTAGTATTTTGATAGCTACAAATATTGGTTTGTAAAGTTGGCGGTAACAAATCACTGACGCGCTGTTGGTCGGCGGGGGTATTGCTATCCACCAACAGCAAATATGCCCCCGATGGGGGAGGCTGGCAAAAAGACGGTTGCGATCGCGCGCGGTGACCGGTAGAACCCACCCAAATCGCGATCGCTATGCCAGACCCCCAAATCAGCCGTCGCCACACCCTTCGATCGAACATAGCCACCCCCACCATTGACAAATGCTAAGCCGTCGTCAAAGATGCCAAAGGATCTGGAATCGTTTCCGAAGGCGCTTCAAATTCTCCCTTCACCACGTATTCCAAACGCAATTTCAACCAATTGCGAAAGTTTATATCGGTGGTAATGACTGCCGCTGCCGGTTGGGGGCACTGTTGTTTCACCGACTTCATTTCCGGCGCTTCCAGAAAGGCCGGTTGGCGCACCAGCCAGAAATCAATTTCCTTGCCTTTTCTTTCATAGTATTGGGTGCGCTCTTCTAACACCTCTGCTAGAGGTTCTTCTTCCAGCAAAAAATGCTCGCTGGCTAATACGTAGTAGTACCTGGTCATAGTTCCCCTCGCATTGCTTGTTTCATTTCACGCACGGCACGTTCCAAACCGACCAAAACCGCTCGAGCGACGATCGTATGACCAATATTAAGTTCTTCCATCCCTTCCAGACAAGCCACCGGACGTACGTTTTGGTAGGTGAGACCGTGACCGGCATTGACCCGCAATCCCAAATCCCGGGCTTGTGCGCATCCTTGGGCAAGAACTTGGCATTCTTTGTGTTGTTGCGCCTCTGTCTGGGCTTCGGCATAGCGACCGGTGTGCAGTTCGATGAATCGAGCACCCGTTTTCGCTGAGGCTTCGATTTGGGCTGGTTCGGCATCGATAAACAGACTAACGGGAATTCCCGCCCCTTGCAAGCGATCGACCACCTCCGCCAAATGCGATCGCTGCCCGGCAATATCCAAACCGCCTTCGGTAGTGACCTCTTCCCGTTTTTCCGGCACCAAGGTAACGTAGTCTGGCTTCACCTCCAAAGCAATCGCAACCATCTCGTCAGTTGCCGCCATTTCCAAATTTAAGTGGGTTCTGACCGTTTCGCGCAAACTCCGTACATCGCGATCTTGAATGTGGCGGCGGTCTTCGCGCAGGTGGGTGGTAATCCCGTCGGCACCGCCCAATTCTGCTAAAACCGCGGCCGCCACTGGATCCGGTTCCACCGTTTTCCGTGCCTGTCGAATGGTCGCCACGTGATCGATATTGACACCCAGGGTAAGCATTGATGCTTTGCTTTTTTGTTTGTGCATCCTTTATTGTACTAGGAAGAGGACGCACAGGAGTCTTTTGTTTGTAGCGGTGGGCGTTCTTCGCGCCAATTTGGGCCAATTCTTGCCTAGCAGCGATGGAGGGCGCATGAAGTGAAGAAATGTAAATTTTTTCGCCTCCGGAAAAATCCCAAAAACGAACGCAAGCATGGGATGGGCTGTGGCTCTATCCCACAAGCAGCGATCGGAACAACATCCTCAGCGCCTAGTAGCATAGTTTTTAGAGCAAATCTTATCGATAATTCAATCTATATTGGTAATTCGGCCTGTAAGCTAGTTGATGAGCATTCCTAATTCGGTTCTGGAAGATCTGCTGCGCACCATTCCCCAGTTGCGACCGCAAATTTACTTCAAATCTTCTCTAACGGCACTTTCCCATGCCATGGAAGATCAAGTTTTGGCGGGGAACGAGCAACCTTTGGTAATTGCCAGTTTTCAGCGGGAACGGTTTTACCGTCAAGAGGCCCATCGATACCGGCGCATTGCCCAAGTGACGCCCCAAGTGTACGTTCTGGCAGCTCCAGATACGGAGTTTAACAGCGACTTCACCAAAGAAGTTCATAACTACGAAACCATTGCTTTCGACCCCAGCGATCGACTGACCCAGGAATGGCACCTCATTGTCATTGGTCAGCAGTATTCTGTCTGCCTAATTTGCAGCGAACGCCCCACCCCACTGCCGGATGTGGAAGCTGGAGAAGAAGTGGTTTTGGATGTGGATACCGCCAGGCGTTTTGAAGGGATTTGGACCTTCGAGCGTCAAGTTTGCCTAACGGGGGCAGCTTTGTTGCTCGATCGCATTGCTACCTACCGTACGGAGTTGCAAGAGAAAATCGCACAAACCAAGCAGCAGTATGGGATTTCCCAAGCTAGCAACGTTCGCGGAAATAGTGAAGCCACACCGTATACGGAAATTGACCCCGGTCCTTTTGCCCAGCGCCTCGTCACCTACTTGCAGGCCGGTCAGTATAAATTGCTCAAAGCCTACCGTTCCATATCCGCACAGGAACGCAAGCAGCGCCTGGTGAATTCTATTACCAATGCAATTCGCAAATCCCTCAATCCCGAAGCGATTTTGAAAGTAGCGGTTCAAGAATTAGGACAAACTTTGCAGTGCTGCCGCTGTTTGATTTACCGCTGCAAATCCACCGATAGCAACGCCACCATTCAATACGAGTATCTCGGTGCCAATGTGGATTCGTTAGCCGGTCAAACTTGGAACTTGCAGGAGAATCCCCTGTTTCAGGAGGTGGTCCAAACCCAGCAAAAAGTATGCGTCACCGATACGCAAAGCGACCAACGCTTGCTAAAGGAGGGCGACAGCCAACAGCCCATTCCAGAGTTGGTTCGTCGCTGGGATATTAGCAGTTGGTTGATGGTGCCGTTGCTCTATCAAGGACAGCTGTTAGGAATGGTAGAGGTACACAACTGCAGCAGCTGCGAAACCCATCCCCAACCTTGGCGTAAGGAAGATGTGGATTTGGTCGAAGCGATCGCTGCTCAAGTGGGCATTGCTCTCATCCAAGCCCAAGCCTACGCCAGTTTGGACGAACTCAACCAACAATTGGAGGCGTTGGAACAAACCCGCAGCAACCTGATTGCCATTACCGGTCACGAACTGCGAACGCCGCTTTCTACGATTCAAATTTGTCTGGAAAGTCTTTCCGCCGAACCAGATATGCCAGCAGACCTGCAACAGGTGATGGTGAGTTCCGCTTTAGCCGACGCCGAACGCATGCGGGATTTGGTCTACGATTTTATTACCCTCTCGCGTCTGGAAAGCGGCCGGGTGGAATGGAACATCGAACCGGTTTCCCTGCGCGAGTGTGTCGATTTATCCCTCAGCAGCATTCGTACCCGCCACCAACAGCAAGATAAAGATCTGCCCCAAGTGGAAATGCAGGTATCCGACAATTTGCCCTTGGTACACGCGGATGGCGAGTGGCTGGTGGAGGTGCTTTCCAAACTGTTGGACAATGCCTGTAAGTTTACTGATGCCTCTGGGAACGTGCGTATTGCCGCCCAGGTGAAAGGCGATCGCTTCGTACAAGTCACCGTCGCCGATACCGGCCGCGGCATCGACCGCAACCGCCTAGAAGCCATTTTCGATCGCTTTTATCAGGAAGAAGGTGCTTTGCAGCGTACCACCCGGGGAACCGGATTGGGATTGGCGATCTGCCGCCAACTCGTACAGCGCCTGGGTGGAGAAATTTGGGCCGAATCCGCCGGCAAAGACCAAGGCAGCCAGTTTCACTTCACCCTCCCCCAAGCCACCACCGATAGCGATGGCACGATCGCCGAGTCTTCCCCATCCCCAAGCCAAACCAAAAGCACCAAATCCTCCCGTTCCTCCAAACGCAGCTCCCGCCAGCGCGGGGCCAAACTTTAAACAACGCCCTCGATTATGTAACAGTTTTTGACAGATGCGTTAGTGACTTACCAGGAGGGTGATACGATACCGTAAAAATCCCTATAGTTTGTTTAACAGAAGCGATTGGTCTTCCCTATGAAAACCATAGGGAGGGTCCTGCCTTTCAGCTTTCCGTATAGGGATAGCCGGGCAACGAGCCGGATTAAATTCCTTGGTGCCATAATACAAACACGGTTTGCAAACGCTTGGAGGTTTTATATGACAGAGCTACAAGGACAACCACCCGTTTTCGGTGGCAGCACCGGTGGCCTGCTCAGCAACGCTGACCTAGAAGAAAAATACGCGATTACCTGGACCAGTCCCAAAAGACAGGTGTTTGAAATGCCCACCGGTGGCGCTGCCATTATGAACGAAGGCGAGAACATTGTCTATTTGGCTCGCAAAGAGCAGTGCCTGGCTCTGGGAACGCAATTGCGTACCAAATTTAAACCCAAAATCCAAGATTATAAAATCTATCGCATTTATCCCAACGGCGAAGTCGAATACCTACACCCCAAAGATGGCACCTTCCCCGAAAAAGCCAACGAAGGGCGTCCTTATGTAGGCAAAATGGACCGCACCATTGGGAAAAATCCCGAGCCTGCCAAGCTGAAATTTAGCGGCAAGCAACCCTTTGACGTTTAAGCGGGATTTGGCTTTCTTACCTATAAGATAGAGAGAGAAGTAGGGGATCGTTGCTGGCCGCCAAGCGATCGCAAAGGTCGTGGTAGCTGGAAGCGCTCCTCTACTTCTTTTCGACTTTCTGGTGAACCTATGATTCTGCCGGATTTCTCGGAATTTGTACAACTCGCCCAGCAAGGCAATTTTGTACCGGTGTATCGGGAATGGGTCGCCGACCTGGATACGCCGGTTTCCGCTTGGTATAAAGTTTGCGCCGGCCATCCCTACAATTTTTTGTTGGAGTCGGTAGAAGGGGGAGAACGCCTGGGGCGCTACAGCTTGCTGGGATGCGACCCCCAGTGGATTTTAGAAGCGCGGGGCGATACCACCCGAAAAATCGATCGCGACGGTACGGTGGAAACCTTTTCCGGCGATCCGTTTGTCGTTTTAGCCAATTGTTTAGCAGCGTATCATCCCGTAAAGCTGCCGCAGCTGCCACCGGGAATCGGTGGGTTGTACGGGTATTGGGGTTACGAACTGATTCGGTGGATGGAACCGCGGGTACCGGTCTATCCCCCCCAACAGCAAGACCTGCCCGACGGGATTTGGATTCAAGTCGATCGCCTGTTGGTTTTCGACCAAGTCAAACGCAAAATTTGGGCGATCGCCTATGCCGACCTGCGCGATGAGAACACTGACTTAAAAGCTGCCTACGACCGAGCAGTGACGCAAGTTTCGCGCATGGTCAACAAGCTACAAACGCCCCTTTCCCCGCAGGATACCTTCCTACAGTGGACCCCACCCAACAACCAAACCGCCGACCAGCCGCTTCCCAGCTACACTAGCAATACCACCGCCGCAGCGTTTCGCGAATCGGTCCGCCGCGCCAAACAGGACATTCAAGCGGGAGATATTTTTCAAGTAGTGCTTTCCCAGCGCCTGGATGCTAGCTACCAAGGAGAACCATTTCACCTCTATCGGTCTTTGCGCCTCATCAATCCGTCTCCCTACATGGCTTATTTCCAATTTGGCGACTGGCATTTAATCGGTTCCAGTCCGGAAGTTATGGTGAAGGCAGAAAGAACCGCCGATGATAAGTACGTAGCTACCCTGCGCCCCATTGCCGGTACCCGCCGCCGCGGTCAAACCACCGCAGAAGACGAAGAACTCGCCACCGAACTGCTCGCCGACCCCAAAGAACGCGCCGAACACGTCATGTTGGTGGATTTGGGACGCAACGATTTGGGAAGGGTTTGCCAAAAAGGCAGCGTCCGCGTGGATGAGTTAATGGTGGTAGAGCGATACTCCCACGTTATGCATATCGTCAGCAACGTGGTGGGAGAAATGGACGACAGTCAAACCGCCTGGGATTTGCTGAAAGCCTGTTTTCCCGCAGGTACAGTCAGCGGTGCCCCCAAAATTCGCGCCATGGAAATTATCTACGAACTGGAAGGCAGCCGCCGCGGTCCCTATTCCGGTGCCTACGGTTACTACGATTTTGAAGGGCAGCTCAACACCGCCATTACCATCCGCACCATGATGGTCCGCCAGCGTCCTACAGGAGAGTATACGGTTTCCGTACAAGCCGGAGCTGGGGTAGTAGCAGACTCAGACCCCCAAAAAGAGTACGAGGAAACGTTGAACAAAGCGAAAGGATTGCTAGAAGCCATTCGCTGTCTGGGAAATAACGCCTAAATGCTCTGCTACTTTCTCTAGTCGGTATAGGCACGCGCCGAAAAGAAGGGCAATTCGCTCTTTTGCATCAGCGAGGCTTCCACAGGAACGACACCAGCCACTTCGCTTTGCAAGCAGCGGGCAGCCTGCCAGGATAAATCCAGTATTCGCGGCTCTACGTAAGGACCGCGGTCGTTGATGCGGACAATGGCAGAACGACCGTTTTCGGTGTTGGTGACTTTGAGATAGGTGTTAAACGGCAAAGAAGGATGGGCCGCGGTGAGTTCCTGTTGGTCAAAGGTTTCGCCGGTGGCCGTCAGCCGACCGTGAAAAGAAGGTCCATACCAGGAAGCCAACCCAGAAATTTGTTGGTCGGTTGCCGCCAAGCCGTGCATTTTGGTTTGTGCTTCCACCAAAGATAGGGGCAAGGTGGAAAGAGCAATGCGTAGCTTGTTTGCCCATTCGATAGCCAGCAGTTCGTTGTTGCGCTGTTTGCTGCTGGCAATGTTTTCGGTAACCAAAAAGAGAATGCGATCGCCGTAGGTAGCCCCAGGAACGCCACGCACAATCGCTGGTTGGATTTGGGTGCCGTCCAAGTCTTCGGTACGTAGCAACGACTCCAAATTTCTCGCCATTTGCAGCGCGTAAATCCGATTGGTTACCTCCGCCAGTAAATAGCCTTGCACCCACACCTGGTATTGGGTGACTTTTTTGAAGTTGCTAGCGGTCCTTTTTTGGTGCTTGCTGATGGTTTGGGTGGCATATTCCTGGCTGGAACCAGGTACCTGCGCATCTACCCAAGGCGGCGTTTGCCGCTGCCACCCCTGGCGTTGCAAAACCACCACCGGATATTTATGAATGCTGTTGGTATCCGAGTCGTTGCGCTTGCCCACAGTCAAACGCTGCCAAATTCCCAATAACCGTCCAAACAAACCCTTGCTCTCTGGTTTGTAGGATTGGGGAAAGATTTGTTTGCTGGTTTCCTTCTCTAATTTTGGCGGGGCAGGCGTGGTAGGACCGCGTTCGGAGGTACAAAATTTTTGTTCCCTAGAAGCCAGCCAGGGAAGCGTTCGTAGGATAGGTTGTATTTGTTTGACACTCGTAGAAGATCCATAGCTTGGTTGGGGGTTGCTCGCCAGTGGAGAGATGGGCAACCACGCCAACACGCTAGCTGGTTGGGAAGCATCGGCTGCCACCCCACCTGGGGCTACTGGAGCCTCAAAGCCATCGGTGTTGACACTAGGTAGCACGGAGGTAGGGGTTGTACTTGTGGCAGCCAAACAGCTGATGCAGGAAGCTATCCCAACAAGTCCAAATAGGGACATAAAGCATCGGAATTTACGGCAATCTCGGTCTTTGCTTAGATATTCCTCTAGTATAGCGGTTCGCATCCGGTTGCGTCAGAAGTGGGGATCGCTTCCTTCCTTAGCAGTGCTACAGCCAAAGCAAGCTGGCTGGGTTTAGCGATCGCCGTTGGTAGGCTTCTGCTGGCGGTCGAGGCGATGGGGATCTACCGACATTTGGGGAATTTCCACCACCGGACGCTTCAAAGCCAGAGTGACGGATTCGCGCACGCTGGTGGATGGTGGTAACGTTGGACTTTGTACCAACTGCGGGGTTTGCGAGCGGGGAAAGAAAGATAGACCGGATACAACCCCAATAAACAAAGCCGCGATCGCGCCGCCTCCCCAAATCCAAGTTCGTTGCTGGCGACGTTTCGCCCGTTGGAGAACCTGTTCCACCACCAAATCGGTGGGTTGGGTAGATGCTTCTGGAATGGGCAAATTGGATATGCCCTGGCGCAATTGCAGCAATTGCCGGTAGGTCGCTCGCAATTTCCGGTCGGAAGCCAGCCACTGTTCCACCTGCTGGCGTTCGCTGGCGTTCGCTTCGCCATCTAGATAGGCATTTAAAAGTTCAAAGCGGTAGCTGCACTCTGGTGTTTGCGCTTGCGGGTCTTGCGGGCCCCCCTGTGCCGAATCTGGCTCGTACCAAGAATTTGATGTCATGGTCCTAATCACCACCTACATTGCTTGGGTCAAAAACCCAAAGAAAACCACGGGGAAATTACTGAATTTATTGTAAAGGAATTCAAAGTATTGCGATCGCGCCAGAAACGCCGGTCCTTACGGACCACAATCAAGTTTGGGTGAAACCGAATCCCCGCCAACGAGGTTTTTCGCAATTGCGGGCAATTATTCAGCTTCTAAATACTTTTGCAATTCCATTTGCAAGCGGGCGCGCGCTCTGGCAATGCGAGACTTAACCGTTCCTAGAGACACACCGGTAATCGAAGCAATTTCTTCGTAGGACATCCCTTCAATTTCCCGCAACACGATGGTGGTGCGAAAAATTTCCGGCAGTTGGGCGATCGCGCTGCGTAGTTGGTCGTAAAACTCCCGCGTAGCCAAATCGCCATCGGGACTGGGATGATCTCCTGCTACTTCCCAATCTACTTCTCCATCCTCGAGGGGGCGCGGCGCATCCAAAGACAAAGGTTCGCGAAATCGCTTGCGTTTGCGCAGTTCGTCGTAAAACAAATTGGTGGTAATCCGACTCAGCCACCCCCGAAATTTACCCGGTTCTTGCAATCGCTTGACATGGCGATAAACGCGCAGCCAAACTTCCTGCGCCAAGTCCGCACGATCCTGCCACTCCGGCGCTAGGTGGTACAAAATTCTTTCCACATGGGGTTGGTAGCGACGCATTAACTCAGCAAAGGCAGCCCTTTCGGGGCGCAATCCTTGTTGGCAGCGTCGAACTAGCTCGTCGTTGGGTAGTTGTTTGGGAGGCTGCACTGCTTCTTGGGGAACGGTTACCCCAGCCGTGGAACAGGATATAGGCAGAGTATCGCTCATGGAAATTCTAGCTCATCAACGTTCCTCTTTCCCTATGACACGGCTGCGGCAAAAAGGTTTCCGAAATCAAAAACATTGGTGAAGGTGGGAAACGGCGCTACACCCCAAAATGGCCGGGAATAGGAGAGAATTTCCCTCTCAATGCTACGAATTTCCTTTCCCACCACCGATCAAATATAGCAAGGCCATGCGTACAGCAACACCGCTGGTTACTTGCTGGGAAATCAAGCTAAAATCCGGGTCATCCATCAACTCGGAGCTGATTTCCACACCGCGGTTAACCGGTCCTGGATGCAGGACTTTGACATGGGGCTGGCACAGCTGCAAGCGCTCGCGGGTCAAACCAAACTGCTGGTGGTATTCCCGCAGGCTCGGGAGTAAATGCTGTTCCATGCGTTCTTTTTGCAGCCGCAGGGTCATGACAAAATCGGCCTTTTCCAAAGCCGGTTCCAACTGCCAGCCCACCAACAAGCGATCGCCCGCCAGGTGCGCAAATTCCGGCGGCAATAAAGTAGGAGGAGCTGCTAGATAAACATCAGCACCTGCTGCAGTCAAACTCCAAATATTTGAACGTGCCACCCGGGAGTGCAAAATATCCCCCACAATGGCAATTTTTTTCCCTGCCAAACTAGCAATGTGGGGGCGGTCTTCATCGAGCAGCGAACAAATGGTAAACAAATCCAACAACGCTTGCGAGGGATGTTCGTGCTGCCCGTCGCCGGCGTTCAACACCCGCACCGGTGCCCCCAAGCGTTCCATTTCTGCCGCGATCGCGTGGGGAACCCCAGCTTCGCCGTGGCGTACCACCATAATATCGCTGCCCATAGCCCAATAGGTTTTCGCCGTATCAAAAATGGTTTCTCCTTTGCTTAAAGAAGAGGTTCCCGGGGAAAAATTCATGGTATCTGCCGACAGCCGTTTGGCAGCTAGCTCGAAACTGCTGCGAGTCCGGGTGGAAGGCTCGAAAAACATAGTGGTGACCACTTGCCCTTGCAGCGTGGGCACTTTTTTTACCTGGCGCGAGAGAACATCCCGAAAACTAGCCGCCGTTTGCAAGACAGCATCGTATTCTGCCGGTTGAAAGTCAGCGAGGGAGAGAATGTGCAGGCGATTCCAATCCGTCACGATCGCAGCTTTGAGTACGGGCCAACCCCATCATAGACGATCGCGGCGATACCAAAAGGATTTTTCTGGATTTTCTCCGCTAGCGACCGAAGAAGGTCCCAGGGGCGCTCACGCGTTGCGCCCCTACTGACACGAAATCCGAGGTACATACACCCACCAAAATGTAGGGGTAGTGGTAGTGCCCCCGTGCCTACCCCTACAGAAAGATCTTGGTTTCCCTATGTTGGATTTGGTATGAATGCTATGGGGCATGCAAAATGAAAGAAAATCTTAAAAAATATCTAGCCGCGATCGCGATCGCCAGTGCCTCCTGTTTGGCCAGCTGTCAGTTTCCCGTCTCCGAGACCCCCTCTTCCGTTCCCCCGACTTCTTCCCCCACACCAGACCCTGCCCCAGCTTCCCCTTCTCTGCCCCAAACGACCCCCACGCCTACTCCCACGCCACCTACCACTGCACCGCCGGTGGCCGTTACCATTTACCAAATGGACAACCAATGCCAAACTTTGGTTCCCCAAACCATCCAGGTTCCCCAAGAGCAATCCTTAGAAGCCACCCTGCAAGAACTCTTACAACCTTGGAACGACGGCGATTTTTCCTTGGTCGGCTATCGGGTACAAGTGGACCCACAACGCCAGCAAGCCACCGTCGATCTGCGCCTAGCTCCCAATGCCAGACGGCGGTTTGTTTCCCTCTCCAGCTGCGAACAGCGGGCTTTGTTCGGCAGTTTGCGCCAAACCATGACCCACAATCCCCAATGGTCTATCCAAAAGGTGGAATTTACGGCCGGTGGCGACCCCATCGATCTGTAGCCGCATCGGCCAGCAAAAAACCCGCAGCGTCTCCAAACTGCGGGCAACTTCGCGTACGCGAACTGGAAAACTGTCTAGCTTTGTTGTTGGAACTCTTCCATGGCTTGGAGAACGTGGGTAGAATGCATCACTGCCGGTCCGCCACCCATGAGAATGGCAACCCCCAACGCATCCATGATTTCTGCTTCCGAAGCCCCGGCTTTTAGGGCATCGTGGGTGTGGAAGGCAATGCAGTCGTCGCATTTTTCCGCGACGGCGATCGCCAGGGCAATGAGTTCCTTGGTTTTGGCATCGAGGGCACCACTTTTAGCAGTGGCCTTGTGGGTGGTGGAGAAGCCCTGCATGACTTCCCCTTGACCGCCCATTAGTTTTTGCATGTAGGACTGAATTTGTTGCAGCCGTTCTGGATAGGAAGTTGCTGGTGCCATTTTTATAACTCCTTAATTGTTTGGTTATGTATAAACCAATAAAAATTTTAACAGGCCCGCCACCCACCAGCCAACCAAAAGGCAAGCAAGGATAGCTCAGCGATCGAAAGCGCTCGCACGTTATAATTTCTTGCGGATACATACAAAAATTTACAGTTTTGGCATCGCTGGTTGGGTAAGAGCAGATATTGGCCACCCAAACACCAGCCTATTGCTTGGGGAAAGATGCCTTTTTGCCCGCCAGCCCGGGAATTGACCGCCCATAACGATCGGGCGAAGCGGCCCTGACCGCAGGAATCTCCTAGAACGCTCGCACACAACAGGAGTTTTTTATGAATAACCCCGTTTTACAAGCCTTCTTCATTGGTAGAGCTTTGGCAGAAAGCATCAGCGAAGAAGTGGAAAAAAACATCACCAACCTTCTCAGCGAGGTGGGGAAATTTGACGCCGAACAGCGGGAAAATCTGCGCCAGTTTGCCGATCGCGTCATGGAACGGGCCCACCAAGAAGCGGAAACGTCCCTAGAAGGAACCACCAACGGCAATATCTTGCAATCCGACGGTTCCAGCGGAGATCTGCAAGCCAATATTGACGAATTGCGCGCAGAAATGGCACAACTGCGTACGGAATTGCAAAACTATCGCGCTCGCAGAAGTTAGGCAATTTTTCGGTAGTAAACCTGTACCAAAATTCATTATCCTCAATAGGGGAGAGAACATTGCCAATGTTACCGGCGCGCGAGCGATCGCGTCTGTGCCCACCATCTCCCCAAGTACCAACCCATGGTACGATGCCATCCCCCCCCTCAAAGACCAAGAAATAGCGTGTCTGCAGTTTCAGATGATTCGGTTGCTACCCCCCAAGTGGAGTCTATGACCCTCACGAAAAAGCCGGTTGCCAGCGATCGCCAATCGGCTGCTGACAACCAAACCTACGTCACCAAAACGTACCGTTGGAACCAACCCAACTACTCCAAATTCAACCGTCGCCTGCACATATGGCGATTCGTGTTTGCCTTTCTGGTTAGTTTGTGGTGGAACAACAAAAACTGGACCTACTTGGGAGGCGCTACCGAGGCCAAAAAAGCTCGAAGACGCCGTCGCCAAGCCATTTGGATCCGGGAAAGCTTGCTGGATTTAGGACCCACCTTCATCAAGCTCGGGCAGCTTTTTTCCACCCGTTCCGATCTCTTTCCCAGCGACTACGTAGAAGAACTCTCGAAGTTACAAGACCGGGTCCCTGCCTTTGACTTCGAGCAAGTAGAAACCATCGTCCAAGAAGACTTTGGCAAAAACATTTCCCAGCTCTATCGGTATTTCAACCCCGTTCCCATGGCCGCTGCCAGTTTGGGACAAGTACACAAAGCCCAACTGCGCAACGGTGAAGAAGTGGTGGTCAAAGTCCAGCGTCCGGGCTTGCGGCAGCTGTTTCACATTGACCTCAGCATTGCCAAAACCGTCGTCCAGTACTTCCAAAACCATCCCAAATGGGGCCAAGGTAGAGACTGGCTGGGCATTTACGATGAATGCTACCGCATCCTCTACGAAGAAATCGATTATATCAACGAAGGCCGCAACGCCGACACCTTCCGGCGCAACTTCCGCGACCAAGACTGGGTGCAAGTACCGCGGGTGTACTGGGGGTATACCTCCAGCCGTACCCTTACCTTGGAATACATCCCCGGTATTAAAATTAGCAACTACGAAGCCCTGGAAGCTTCCGGTCTCGATCGCCGGCGTCTGGCGGTTTTGGGAGCTGATGCTTACCTGCGCCAGTTGCTCAACCACGGCTTTTTCCACGCCGATCCCCATCCGGGCAACATTGCGGTCAGTCCCCAAGGATCGCTGATTTTCTACGATTTTGGCATGATGGGGCGCATCCGCCCGGACATCCGCGAGCAAATGATGGAGCTGTTTTTTGGGATTGCTGAGAAAAACAGCGATCGCGTGGTGGCAGCCCTCATCGAACTGGGTGCTTTAACCCCCACCGGCGATATGGGCCCGGTGCGTCGCTCCATCCAGTACATTTTAGACCGGATGATGGAGCAAACCTTTGAAGAACAGTCCGTCAGCGCCATCAGCGACGACCTGTACGAAATTGCTTACGACCAACCCTTCCGCTTTCCTGCCACTTTTACCTTTGTCATGCGGGCTTTTTCCACCCTAGAAGGCGTTGGAAAAGGTCTCGACCCGGATTTCAACTTCATGGAAGTGGCCAGACCTTTCGCCATGCAAATTATGAACGACGGAACTTCCAGCGATAACAACAGTATTTTTAACGAACTCGGCCGCCAAGCCGCCCAAGTCAGCAGTACCGCCTTGGGATTGCCCCGCCGCATTGACGATACCATCGAAAAACTGGAGCGGGGCGATTTGCGCTTGCGGGTCCGCTCCATCGAGACCGACCGCGCCTTGCGACGTTTGGGAGATATGCAGATGGTGACCAGCTATTCCACCCTTGCTGGTGCTTTCAGTATCTCTGCTACTGTTTTATTGGTGGCCGGTCAAGGTTGGGTGATGTGGTTGGCGCTGCCGGTGGCTGGCGGGGCTGGTGCCATGGGAATCAATGCCATCCGCGTTCTTAAGCGCATCGAGAAGTTCGATCGCATGTTTTAGGCGGGAACCATCGCCATCGGCCGCCAGGGGCGCTCTCGATGTGGTAAGCTAGACGTTTTGTATTGGCTAGCAGCAGCATCCGAGCAACAGATGGCGTTCTATACGTTTTTGAAGGTGTATTAAAAAAGAGAAAGAAAACCTGTTTGATGGGTAGGTACTGTGGAATGACACCAGAATTTGCTGGTCGCACGGATACGGGGCTTGTCCGTAGCGTTAACCAAGATGGTTACTATATGGATCCGCAAGGGAAATTTTTTATCGTGGCGGATGGCATGGGGGGTCATGCTAGTGGCGACGAAGCCAGCCGCTTGGCTCTAGAGGCATTTCAGTCCTATTTTAGGGAAAATTGGGACACGCCAGCGGATACGCCGACGTTGATTCGGCAAGGATTCAACGCTGCCAATCAAGCCATTTTGCAAGTACAGCAGGACAATCCCGAAAAAGCCGATATGGGCACCACGGCGGTTTTGGTGATGGTACGGGAGGAGCAGTGGTGGTGGGCCAATTTAGGAGATTCTCGCTTGTATCGCTGGCGTCAGGGGCAGCTACAACAGCTGACTCGGGACCATACCTTGGTGGCTAGGGCGCTGGCAACGGGGAGTTTGAGTTGGGAACAAGCGCGCGAGCATCCCCTGCGTCATGTTTTGTATAAGTGTTTGGGGCGCGAAGATTTGGGAGAAAATTTGGAGAAGGTGGATGTTGAGTCTTTTGAGGTGGCTGTCGGCGATCGCTTGTTGTTGTGTAGCGATGGCTTGACCGAAGAAATTACCGATGCGGAACTAGCTGAATGTTTCCAGGGAGAGGCTTCCTGTGAAAAACGAGCCGCCGATGCCATCGAACTGGCGAAAAAACGCGGCGGTAGCGATAATATCACCGTGATTTTTATTTCTGTTCCCGAATAGGACTTGCTTGCCTGGTGGTGGGGAGCGTCGAACAACCGGAAGCTTGGAGGTGGGGAAATGGCCGAGATAGCCGTTTCCTTTTTTTTTGGGAAGCAATTGAAAATTTTTATCGGTAAGTAGCGATCGCCAGTGGGTATTTGTTCGCAGCGAGCATTGTCCGGTAGAACGACCTGTTACAAAATCCCTAAGCATTCAGACAGGGTGCCCTTGCCATCCAGTCTTCAAGATAAACAGTGGGCAAATTGTCAAATGTTTGTTATATTTTTTTACAAAGACACCCAAGCTCGCAACCTGAGTTTGGGAATCCTAGAAAGTAAAGTAAAAAATACAGCCGACAGCGGGGAAATTCCTACTTTTGATGTTGGGAACCCCTGCACTCGGATTGTACATTTCCCCAAGGAGGTCCATAATGAACCAACCGATCGAACTTTCCCTAGAGCAGCAGTTCAACCTATGGTCGTTTAAAAGCCAAGTGGACAAAATGAGTCGCGAACAGGCTCAAGAATTTTTGGTCAACCTCTACGAGCAAATGCTGGTTCGAGAGGCAACCTATAAAGAACTGCTGAAGCACCAGTGGGGCATTGAAGATTCTGGTATGAACTTCCAGTAATCCAGTCGTGCCGCAATGGGCGACCTCCCTCTCCTGCTTGGTTCTTGCAAAAGAAGCTAGCCGGGGTTGATGGGGCGTCTTAATTGCACTGGTAACCTGATAGAAGCGAGATCGGTCCTTGCCTTGAACGAATAGGATGAAAAAAATGACTCGGCGTCGCCAGTCTCGCTACACAAACGACACCGAAAACCACCAACTGTGAAGACTTTCTAAAGAATTTTTGCCAAAATTTCGCCAATTTGTGGTGTTACTGCCCCAAAACTTCTTTGCTGCCGCCTTAGCCAAGCATTCTTCCATTACCGAGAAACAAGCCACATCCACCCGGTAAAAACCATTCGCACTCGGGATCAAACGCCACATTTTTCCAAAAGTCGGATGGCTTCCCACTTTGCTATGTTTGGCGTAGGATAGTCCTATTAAAGAAAATTCCTGTTTAGATGCTTGGTTGGCGTTTCAATCATGTTTCAAAGCTGCTTAATTTGCACCGATTTTGAAGATGGACTCCACCGTCTCACCAAATTTGTTCCCAGTTTGGCTGCATGTGGGTTCAATCGCATTGTATTTATGCACAGCGTTCCCCTGCGCACCAAAACCATGATTCCCAAGCCGGATGAAAAACGTATGGACGAGGCGCGGGAAAGATTGCAGGTAGACCGGGAAAACATACCTGAAGGGGTCGAGGTCAGGAGTGAAGTGGTTTCCGGAGAACCAGTGGATTGCATTTTAAAAGTCGCTGCCGACCACGGCAGCCAACTGCTGATGGTCGGCGCTTCCAACCGCAGCATGCTCGCCGAAAGTCTGTTTGGCAGTACGACGGTGGAACTTTCCGATCGCGTGGAAATTCCCATTTTGACCGTACCCGAAGCGTTGGTATCGGCTTTGACCGACGAAGAGTTGGATCTGCGCTGCCGCCACTTGTACCGCCATTTGCTGCTTCCCTACAACGATAGCGCCGCCTCGCAACAACTGACCAAGTATTTGCAACAACACCTTCGCGATCGCGGTTTGGGGGGGTGCCAAACTTGCCTGTTGAGCTGGGTCATCGAAACCGGCGGACCAATTGCTTTGGATGAATATCAAAAATCCCAGCAAGAAGCCGCACGGGAAAAAATCGACCAGGTCAAAGAAGAGTTGGCGTCTTTAGGCTTGCAAGTGACCACCGATGTACGCCTGGGCAAATCCGTGGTGGATCTGCTAGAACTGGCACGCATGTCCAACATTTGCGCGATCGCCATTTCATCCGACAAACTAGGCAAATACTGGCGCTTTGCCCTCCCCAGCGTAGCAGCAGAAGTCCTGCGACGGAGCTTTCAGCCGGTACTGTTTTTCCCTACTTTAGAACCAGACCAGCAATAACCATCAAGCTTGACGTTCCAAACGCGCTTCCATGGCACTGGTTAGGTAGTGACCGGCCATCACGGCACTGGATAGATAGTAGCAACTAGCATCAACTCGGGTCAGGGTTTCAAAACCGCTGCGGCGCTGTTTGTCACCCAAAACCCAATACCGTTGCAAAATAGACTCTGGCGCAATCCATCCTTCGCCTTCAACGCGGCCGAGGTCGCTATGCTGCAAGACGAACGTATACTGACGTTCTCCCACATCCAAATGCCCGCGGTACTGAAAGGTAATTTCATTTCTTTGGGTACCGGGGAAGACCAGCTTGGTGACCATGGTAAACCAGTCCTCCCGCGTCCAAGCAACCAGGGTTTTGCCTTTCACTTGTACGGGACTGCCATTGCGTTCCAGCCAGTTCCCCTCTAGCAACCATCGACCTGGTTCTAAAAGAAACGTATGCGTCACACCCTATTCTCCGGCTGTTTTGACCTGCGACTACTAGCATTCTATGCTATGTGCGGACGTACTTACGGCATGGATTTGGGAAAACCATGTAGATCGCCAAGCAAGACATAGTCTCGGGCACCAGTAACTGAGGGCAGATTGCCGGGAATTCCTTGCTGGTGCCAGCAGGCTAAGACCGCAAAGGCGATCGCTTCTTTAAAATCGGCACTGACCCCCAACTCGTCTGTTCTCCGAACTTCAATGGGTGTGCCAGTAGGATTGGCTGGCTGCAAGCGTTCGTACAGTCGCTGTTGGAGATAGCCGTTGTGGCTGCCGCCCCCACACAGCAAAACCAAATCCGGCATTTGGGGTAAGAAGGTTTCATAGCTGTGGGCAATGGAGGCTGCCGTGAGTTCGGTAAGCGTTGCCAAAATATCGGCATCCGACAAACCGCGATCGCGTGCATCTGCCAAACCAGTCTGCCAAAACGAACGCCCAAATAATTCCCTGCCCGTCGATTTCGGCGGTGGTTGCTGGAAAAAGGGATGCTGCAGCCATCGGTCAACCAAATCCTGGCAAGGGGTACCAGCAGCTGCCCATTCGCCGTTGCGGTCGAAGGTTTGCTCGCCCCCGGAAAGCTCCGCTGCTGCCATATCCAACAAACTATTGCCCGGTCCGGTATCCCAACCCACAATTTGGCGTTCCCAATCTTGTTGGGCGGCGGAAACGGGAAATTCTCCCTCCAAGGTTTTGGGATGCCGCCGCACCGATAGCGTTCCCCGAGGTGGCAGGTAGGTAACGTTGCCAATCCCACCAATATTTTGAATGCAGCGACTTTGCCGTTCGTCTGCCAGCAGGTAGGCATCTACCCGGGGAACCAAAGGCGCACCGTGACCGCCGGCGTGAATATCGGCAGCACGAAAATTGCTGGCAGTGGGAATACCGGTTTTTTGGGCAATGGTGGCCCCCCGCCCCAATTGGATGCTGTATCCCAAGCGGCTATCCCCGTTTTCTGATTTGGGGGGTTGGTGATATACAGTTTGCCCGTGGGAACCGATAATGGCAGCGGGGGCAAAACCCGTTTGAATTTCGGTGGCGGCCTGTGCGAAGATTTCCGCAACGCGATCGTCCAAAGCAGCTAGGTCTGGTAGGGAAATGGGTTCTCCCTGAGCTACCTGCCAAAGTTGCGATCGCAAAGAGGCAGGATATTCCCAAGTTTGGGCTGCCAGCAACGTCAAGCGTACCTGAGTAGGTTCGGTGCATATATCCGCCAGCACCACATCGATTCCGTCCATGGAAGTGCCGCTGATTGCACCAATTGCTCTGGTCATCTTTCTTTGTAAGAACTAAGATAGTATTTGCTAATTCTTCATAAAATTCCTATCCGATTCTAAGATATGCTTGTGGTTCTGGTTGTATGATTTAGCCTATAAGAGCTCCCGTTCGTTATTTTTGTAACGGGAAGATGCTCGGAAAAATCCAACAGCTTCCAGTCTACTGAATCTCTATTTAAGAAAACGTTAGCCGGATAAGAGGGACAATGGCTTCTTATCGGCTGTGTTGTAGAAACGATAAAATTATTGGAGTTAAAAACCATGCCAGAGTCGTGGCAATCTACCAACGGCGGTAACCAACCACAAACATCTGACAGCGGTAACCAGGAACCCCCCATTAATTGGGAACGCCTGCACCAACTCGCCAACAACGACTCCGAATTTGAAACGGAACTGCTGCAAATTTTCCTTGAAGACGCCCGCACTCACCTAAACGGTGCTGGCGAAGCTTTTCAGCAGCAAGAGTTTGTGAAGCTCAAAGATGAGGCCCATCAATTAAAAGGTGCCAGTGCCAATGTGGGTGCAGTTCCCATCCAGAATACCGCTGCCGAACTGGAAAAAAAAGCACGCGCGCAAGACCCCGAAGGCATGAAGGAACTATTCCAGAAGCTAGAGAATTTGTTAGCGCAAATGCAGCAATTAATCGAGGATTCTGCTTAAATTGCCAGCCATCTCTTTTCCCGCAAGCCTACAACAACAATAGGCATGGGATGGTTTGGCGGTGTGGTTGGCAACAGCTATGGAACAGGAGCGAATCAAATTCGCTCCTACAAGGTATTTTGGGCGGCTACTTTCAAAAAGGGCTATCTCCAAAGGTATCAACACCCCACCCCGGCGCTTTTTCGGCCGCTCGTAGGATAAAAGCAGCCAGGTTCTCTACTTGCTGGCGCGACATCCAAGTATCGGGGACTTTACGGCACCAGTCGCTGGCATACTGACCGTCATAGGTCATAGGTTGGCGCATGTAAACAACCAAATTGTCGATATTATCCCGCGGTGGCGAAGCCCCTTGTAAGTCTTCTAAGGAAAGGGAAACTCGGGGATTGGGGAGAGTGGATCCACCAACGTGGCAGTTCAAACAATTTTCTTCAAATAGTTTTTTCCCGTCAGACAACGCCTGGGGCGAAAATTCTCTAGTTTCTCCCTGGGCATTGTAGGGAATTTCCACTGGTGCGGTAGCCCGCAAATATTGCTTAACGTAGGCGTCTATAGAAGCGGCTTGTGCTGGCAAAGCCGTTAAAAAAAATGCAACCGCTGTACCGACGAAAATCGATAGTTTGACAGCGATCGCGCTTGACCAGCCTGTGGGAACGGATATTTTTTGGAAAAACATACAACCGATATGGCTCGTTGGGAAAACAATGCTTGACGGCAACAGGGAAAAACTAGGAACGGTCTCAGGGAAACTGAAGAACCTTTCCCCAGACAAAGTGCCAACAAGCAACGATGGCAGGTTTTGGGAGATCCATCAGATACCCGGAAGAACCGTTCCTAGAAAACATAGGTGGGAAAAATCCATTTCCCCCCACGGAAGGTTGAAGTGGGAAGTTACCCGTGGAAAGGTTAGAAGTAAACCTTCCCGCCACCCCACCGGGGACCGAGAACCTGCTGTTGGATGAGGATATGACCGGCAATATCGCGCAGTTCCGACTCCGTCAGATTGCGCATTTCGGGATACAAATCGCTACGCTGGGTGTTGGGATGCAGTTCGGGAATTTCTTCAAAACCATCGTAGGTGGTGGGGTTTTTCATGTAGTCCACCAAAGCTTCCAAATTGTCGCGAGCAGGGTTGGCTCTTTCCAAACTGCTCTGGCTTAAATTCACATTGGGATTGGTTTTGGTTTCCCCGCCGTTGTGGCACTGAGCGCAAACGTCGTTAAACAAACGTTTCCCTCGTTCTGCTTGTTTGTTGGTCAGCGTAATATTCTCCCCTTCTGGGTTGAGTTTGACCGTACGTACCTCGGGATCTAGGTCAATGGCTATGGCGCTGCCTACCAGAACGTGGAAGGCGAAAAATACAGTGGCTACCGCCAGAGCGATGTATCTTTTCATGGTTTATCCTCAAAAAATATCGTGGATTAACGAAAGGGTTGCAGACAACAACATTTACTGAAGGAACTCTTGGCTAAAGCAAGCTTATTTGCTGCTTTCCTGGAGAGTCAAAATCAAAAAATAGGCAATAAACAAGTAGGAGATAGCGACCTCGCACCAACCAAAATAAGCAAAAATTCTCTTGCCCAATGGCGCGTTTTTTGATATCGCGATCGCTGCCGATCGCTTGGTCGAAACGGTTGGGACTTTGGTCTTAGATTCCCAACTGCCGTTGCCAGGAATTTTCTATCCAGTTTTTCGGTTCGGGAAAAAACGGGAACCAGCGAGCAGTGGGGCTATCTTTTCTCCTGGCTTCAACTGTCCGATCCTGACTGCCAAGCAACAGGATTCTAGGGAAAGTCGAGCTGGGGCCCCATGCCCATGACAGCTATCTCCGTTGAAAGTTTACCAGAATTTGAAAACATCCCAGAAACCATCAAAAACCATTTCATACTCCGAAAATTTCGATGGTCTCAGTGGCTGGTACCAACTGGAAGCATTTTAGGTGTGTTCTTGTTGCAAACTTTCCAACTCCACTTTTTCCGGTAGAGGAACCAGATAATTCTTGCTTGGCTGGGGTTGATGCAGGCTAAGCAATTGCGCCAGGGTTTTCTTCAACTGGGTACGGGGAACAATGGAATCCACAAATCCGTGTTCCAGGAGATCTTCGGCGGTTTGGAAATTATCGGGGAGTTTCTGGCGAATGGTTTGTTCGATCACCCGACGTCCGGCAAACCCAATGGTGGCTTTGGGTTCGGCGAGGATAATATCCCCCAGCATGGCAAAGCTAGCGGTCACGCCGCCCGTGGTGGGGTGGGTAAGGATGGGAATGTACAAACAACCGGCTTGGCGATGCTGCTGCAAAGCGCCAGAAATTTTGGCCATTTGCATCAAACTCAGCATGCCTTCTTGCATTCTGGCACCACCAGAGGCACAGACAATGATGAGGGGGAGTCCTTCTTGGGTGGCGCGTTCCACCAAGCGGGTGAGTCTTTCACCAACCACCGACCCCATGCTACCGCCGAGAAAGCGAAATTCCATAACTCCCAAGGCCACGGGAATGTTCTCCAAACGTCCCCATCCCGTCTGTACGGCATCAGCGAGTTGGGTTTTTTCTTGGTATTCGTTGAGGCGATCGCTGTAGGTTTTGCGATCGCGAAAGTAGAGCGGATCGGTGGGTTTGAGATGTTCGTCCAGGGGAACCCAGCTATTGGCATCGATCAATTGCTGAATGCGTTCGTGGCTGGGAACCAGCATGTGATGGTTGCATTCCGCACATACCTGTAGATTGTTCCGCAGGTCTTTGGTATAGGTTAAGACCCCACAGGCAGGACATTTCGTCCACAAACCATCTGCAATTTCGCGTTCTTGCCGCTGCTGGCTGATGGGAGCCGACTTCCTACGATTTGCAAACCAATCAAATATAGACATGAATGTACTCTTTCAAACTTTAAACTTTATGGATCGTCATGGAGACTTGGATGGTACCTAGAAATATGCTGGCTCGATCGGGGATTTGGGGTGGCAAGGGGACAACCCAATTGCTGCTTGGTTGTCGGTTGGTGAAACCACCAATGGCAGAGTTTTTGGTGTTTTGGCTACCAATCTTTACTTTCTCACCAACAATAGCTACATCGATCGTTAAAAATTATGAATAGGAAAATCAAACCACTTAGATGGTAAAAATTCATTCTACCAGGTCATTGGGGGTGGTAGGTGGGGCTGACCGGACAACAACGATTTCCAGAATGGTTCCTGGAGAGGCAAATAGGACGCCAGAATTTAGGAAAAGGTAACAGAATGACGTTTGGACTGGCTACAAGTACTTGGGTCTAGCCATCAGGGAATCGCTCGCTGCGTGTTTTTTCCCATCTTTCCTCTGCTATTGTCCCTGTTTCTAGGTCAAGGAAAATGTCGCTCGGGGATGGTACAGTTGCGGACCAACCGCAGGTTAGCACTACCGACAACCGTCCACCCACGTTGGTCAAATTCTACCGTAGCGCAGCAAGCATGCAGGAAAAACCGTTTTCCCCAGACAACCGACAGATCCTGCCAAATCGCTCAAGCACTGTCGGTCCTTGTTGCTAGGATGATTCCAGAGAACAGAGTGGTTTGTTTTTGAAGGTCCGTTGAGCCATGACCCATTCTTTTGTATCTTCCATTCCCGAATCCGTATCCTTTGAAGATGCGATCGCTTGTACCCAATCCTTGCTTTCTCAAAAAGAACAAAGCCATCTTACCGATAGCGAAGTACGAGAAGCGATCGCGCGGCTGGTACAAACCAAAGCAGGTACCAGAGGCTTTTTCGTTGCCTACCTCACCGACGAACGCGCCATAGCCGACCAACCGGACGATAGTATTTTGCAGGGATTGCAATCCGGCAGCGAGTGGGTGGCGGACATTTTGGTCAAAAACCTAGCCATGTCCACCGCCACAGCCATTTCCCACCGCCGCCAAAGCAATCAAGAACTTGGGTCGAGCCATGCCGCAGCATCCGAACGGGTACAAAAGCGATCGCGACAGCTGCTACAAAAACTCTCCCTACCGCAAATTCCTCAAATCGCCGCCGAAATGTACCAAAGCGCCACCGACGAAACTGGCAGCTACCATTCCTTTTACCAACGCTGGGGATACGACAGCGAGCAACGGCAAGCCATCCAACAAGCCTTGCACCCCTTGGTGCCAAAACAACCGCAAACCTAAAATTTCCAGCCCCATTTCCTTTATCGGTTAAGATTAGTAGAATTTAACGTATTGTGCTGCTGGTGGTAGCCACTGGCACGGGACGACCAAGATCGGCTAGACGCGATCGCTGCGGGGACATGGGGTCCTGTTGTCAGTGTGACCGTCTTCCGAAAACCAAACCCGGTGTGTAGGTAGTGAACGAGGAGCAACCCACTGAATGAGCTTTCTGAAAGAAACGCGATCGCGAGGAAGCAACGTCAAATCCCGGCTGTTTTCCTTGAATCCGCAATGGCGCTTTAAGTTGGATTTGTTAAAAACCTTAGTACGTCGGGATTTGGAAGCCAAATACAAAGGATCGGTTTTAGGCAACTTCTGGCCGCTACTCAACCAACTGGCCCAACTTTTAATTTACACCTACGTATTTTCGGTAGTTCTCAACCTAAAACTCAATCTAGAAGACCTCCCCCAAACCAACGTGGGATTTGGGTTGTGGCTGTTTGCCGGTTTGTTGCCTTGGACCACCTTTGTCACCGGTTTCATACAGTCCACCAGTGCAGTGGTCAACCAACCCAATCTGGTCAAAAAAGTCGTCTTTCCCCTCTCCCTGCTGCCCATCATACCGATTTTCTCTACATTTATTGAAAGCTTAATGGGATTGTTGGTGCTGCTGCTTTTAATCGCGATCGCGACCCAACAACTCCCCCACACCATTTGGTTGTTACCCCTAGTCGCCATTCCCCACTTTCTCTTCACCGCAGGCTTGGGATATCTATCCGCCGGGTTAACCGTCTTTTTGCGGGACATTCCCCAAACCCTCAACGTCCTCATGAGCCTGTGGTTTTACCTCACCCCCATCGTCTATCCGGTCAGCCTCATTCCCGAACAGTGGCAGCAGTGGGTATTGCTGTTAAACCCCATGGCCGCCTTTTCCCAAGTCTATCGCGACCTCACCCTAGTGGGACAGGTGCGGCACCTGTTGCCTTGGTCGGTAGCTGCCGCCGTCTCCGTGGTCGTTGCCTATCTCGGGTTTAGCTGCTACCGTCGCCTGCGGGGTGCCTTTGCCGATGTCTTATAACCTGCTTTCACCGAACGCCTGAAGAGCACCTATCGAAACCACCTTCACGAATCCAATGAGTGAGATTGCCATTTCGCTCCAAAATGTATGCAAGTGCTTCAAGCGATACCACCATCCGGTCGATCGCCTCAAGGAACTCCTGCTGCCAGGAAAAAGCCGTGCTGAAGAATTTTGGGCGCTACAAAACATTAATTTAGAAGTCGCCTGGGGAGAAACCCTCGGCATTGTCGGACGCAATGGATCTGGCAAAAGTACCCTCTTACAAATTATTGCCGGTACCCTGCTGCCAACCACCGGAGAGGTTTCGGTAGGGGGAAAAATTTCCGCATTGCTAGAATTGGGAAGCGGTTTTAACCCAGAATTTACCGGGCGGCAAAACGTTTTTTTTAACGGCCAGTTGCTCGGCCTCACCCCCGCACAAATCGACGCCAAATTCAACGATATTGCCGGTTTTGCCGATATTGGCGATTTTATCGACCGACCGGTAAAAACTTACTCCAGCGGTATGTTCATGCGGCTGGCGTTTGCTGTCGCCATTAACGTGGAACCGGATATTCTGGTGGTCGATGAGGCACTTTCCGTTGGCGATGAAGCTTTCCAGCGCAAGTGTTTCGCACGCATTCGCGAGATTCGGGAAAGGGGAGGCATTATTTTGTTCGTCTCCCACTCCGCTTCCCAGGTGTTGGAACTGTGCGATGAAGCCGTTTTGATGGACCACGGGGAACTGCTGCTGCGCCACCATCCCAAGGTGGTTTTGGACAAATACCACAAGCTCATTTATGCACCCAGCGAGCAATATCCCTTCCTGCGCCAGGAAATTTGCCATAGTCAGCAATCTTCCCTGACTGCTTTGACCCCCCAAAAGGAGACCTCCACCGCGCTGGAGTTAAAAACCAGTCGCAACGGTCACGACAGGGAAACCAGCGAAGCAACGGCGATGGAGGAGTTTTTTGACCCCAATTTGGTTCCCGATTCCACCACTTCGTATATTTCCCGCGGTGCCACCATTATCGACCCCCAGGTGACGACCCCCGAGGGGATGGTGGTTAACAATCTGATTAGCCGTCGCGACTATATTTACACCTATGCCATTCGCTTTCAAAAGTCGGCTAACAACGTTCGTTTGGGGATGCTAATCAAAACCGTACGGGGATTGGAGTTAGGTGGCGCTTCTTTTGTGACGGCTTCGCAAACCGAAAGCCATATCGAGGCGGGTACCTTGCTAACGGTACAATTTCATTTTAAATGCGTGCTCAATCCTGGGGTTTATTTTCTCAATGCTGGGGTTTCCGGCGTGGTCGATGGTCAGTTTACCTATATGGACCGGCGCATTGATGTGGCGATGTTTCGCGTTCTTCCTAACAACGACTCCTTCAGCAGCGGTATTGTGGATCTGCTGATCGAACCGCAGCTGACTTCCCGCGAACAAATCTCCATCCAAAATCCATCAAGTCAGCCCCCCCGGCTGAAGCACGGGGGTTTCATGCCTCCAGCTTCAGGTAGCTGATCGGCTTAAATCTTAACGAACTGACTACGTTTTTCAGGTCATGGTACCTACAAATGCTTTCGGTGTTGGTCGCCCTGCCGTTAACGGTTAAACTGCCCTAACAGGGGAAGGCAGTGCCGTTAGCCCCACCAGTCCTAAAAACATTGGCGAGGAAAACATTCCCCGTTTGACGGAGATTTCCATGTCAAATTTGGTTAACGTATCGAAGATTTTCCGTGAAAGTGAAGTAAATGCTTTGTTCCCCAATTTTTGATTCTTTTGGATTTCTGCTGAGGTTGGTTTTATGAAACGCGATGACATTGAACGTCGCCGGCAAGAGATTGTTGATGCTTTTGGCGAATGGACCAATCACAATATTTGTTTGCAAGAGGATTTGTACACCATTGATTCCCATCGTTTGGTGGGGTCGGAAGTAAAGGTACAGCGAATTTTGCAAATTGTTGCCGATTGGATGCCCAATTCTTGGGAAAATTTGCGGGTGTTGGATTTGGCTTGTTTGGAAGGATTGTACGGACTGGAAATGGCTTTGCAAGGGGCGGATGTGGTAGGAATTGAGGCGCGCTCAGCCAATTTGGAAAAGGCGCGGTTTGCTAAAAAGGTTTTGGGTACCAAAAATATCTCTTTTTGTCAAGATGATGTGCGCTATTTTTCTGCGGAAAAATACGGTTATTTTGACGTGATTCTTTGTTTGGGAATTCTTTACCATTTAGACGTTCCCGATGTATTTTCTTTTTTGGAAAATATTGCTCACGCTTGCCGCGGTTTGGTAATTTTGGACACCCATGTTGCTTTGAATGCCGAAATTTCCTATCAGTACCAGCAGCAAACTTATTGGGGACGTATTTACAGCGAACATAGTCCTAAATCGAGTTTGAAAGAAAGAAAAAACGTGCTTTGGTCTTCTTTGGATAACGTGCAAAGTTTCTGGCTAACGCGCGCTTCGCTATTGAATTTTTGCGATCGCGTTGGGTTTACATCTGTTTACGAATGCCACCAACCTTTGGTACCAAAATATGAAGTTATGCGACAGCAAAAACAAGCCGATCGCGCTACATTTGTAGCAATCAAAGGAACGCCAACGCGGGTAAAAACGTCCTCCCATTTATATAATTTTCCCAAACCCCAGTGGCAGGAAATGTGGGAGACATAGAAATGCTACATCCACCACTTGCGATCGCGGGAATGCATCGTTCCGGTACGTCACTGACAGCAGCTTTTTTGCAGGCGTTGGGAGTCGATTTGGGGGAAGAATTTTGGCAGGCAGATCGACACAATGCCAAAGGCTATTTTGAAGATATTGATTTTTTGCAATTTCAGCGATCGCTATTAGCGGATTGCTGTCCGCAAGACGATGGCGGTTGGGTCGATTGGGGATGGACAGAAAACGAACAATTAGACCGCCAAAAATTTTCCAACTATACAGAAGCTGCCAAAGAACTTCTCCGCAAACGCCAGAAACATCGCTGGTGGGGATGGAAAGATCCGCGCACCACCCTTTTACTTGATTTTTGGCAGGAATTGCTACCAGAAACCAATTACATATTGGTCTATCGCTATCCTTGGGATGTGGTGGATTCCATTTTCCGTTTGAACGCACCCATTTTTTTAGAAAACCCCGACTATCCCCTAAAAATTTGGCAGTATTACAATCGCCACCTGTGGGACTTTTATCGCCGCCATCCCCACCGCTGTATTTTATGCAATGTCAATCGTTTGTGGGAGGAACCAGAAAAACTCGTACAATTATTGCGGGAGAAATTTCAATTTTCGTCCCCCCCCCATTGGCAAGCCAAACCAGAAGCTGCTTCTATTTTCGACGCGCAAATGTTTCGCCAGTTACCTAGAAACCATCCTCTGGTGGGTTTGCTGGAACGCTTGTATCCGGAAAGCCTGCAACTTTTGGCAAATTTGGATAGTGTTGCCGATTTGCCTAGCGGTTTTTCGGGTAATTTATCAAACTCGGAAAATAGCGAGGCGGCGGAATTGGTTTTGCAAATGTATCGAGATAGCCTGCAATCGATGCAGCAACAACAAAAATACCTGTGGGAACTCCAACAATTGCGATCGCAACTAGCCACCATCCAAGCTTCCAAATTTTGGCCGGTCTATCAAGGTTGGCACAATTTCAAAAAGCAGGTATGGGGATGGTTTTTCCGGTAAAATAGGAAAGCATTTCGAGGAGACGTTGCTATGAACCAGCCGCAAATCTGGGAAGAACCAGACAGCCAAATTGCCAAAACCCCTGACGAGAAAACAGATATTGCCGTTTCAGTCATTATTCCCTGTTACAACCACGGGGAATTTCTTCTAGAGGCCATTGCCAGCGTGGAAACCTGCCAGCAACCGATTTACGAAATTCTTATTATTGACGATGCTTCTACAGAGGAACTTACCCAAAAGACCCTTACTTATTTAAAAGAACGAGGCTATCGAGTTATCGAACACCAAGAAAATGCTGGTTTGGCAGCGGCGAGAAATACAGGTGTAAAAGCAGCGCAGGGTCGCTATTTTTTACCTTTGGATGCGGACAATCGCATTCGCGCCAATTATATTACCAAAGGTGCGGAAATTTTGGATACCTATCCCCAAGTGGGTGTGGTTCACGGCTATGCGGAACTGTTTGGCGAGAAAACGGGAACTTGGGAATTTCCCGAAGTGGATTTAAGTCAAATTCTCAATGGCAATCAAATCGATGCTTGTGCAGTGATTCGCAAGCGGGTTTGGCAAGACTGTGGTGGTTACGATCCCCATATTCCCAAACAGTTGGGATATGAAGATTGGGATTTTTGGCTGTCAGCTTTGGAAAACCAATGGCAGTTTTATCGCCTTCCGGAAGTTTTGTTTGACTATCGCTGCCGCCACAACTCTATGGTGAGTGCTTGTAACTTGCCAGAAAACCGCCGCCAGCTGGTTCGATACATCAGTCAAAAGCATTTGCGTTTGTATACAGCGCATTTTGCCAACGTATTTGCAGAGGCAGAATTTCGCTATTTATCGGAACAGGAAAAACGCCGTGAAATTGAATTACAATTAGAGCGATCGCTAAAAAAACAAGAAGATTTGTCCCGACAGTTACAGCGATCGCAAACACAGCTACAACAGTTGCGATCGCAAGTAGAACCCCTGCAAGCCAAATTGCAGCAAACCGAACGCCAGTGGCAGCAAAAACTCTGGCAAAAAGAACAAGAATTTGCCGAAAAATCCCAAAAACTCCATCAAGAACGCGAAGAAATTCGCCAGCAATACGAACAAAAACTGCAGCAACAAGAAGCAGACCAGGCGCAAGCGCAATCTCAGTGGCAATCGCAGCTACAAAAAACCCAACAAGAACTATCCACCACCCAATGGCAACTCGATCGCGCCAATTTAACCATCACGGCCATGGAAACCAGCAAGTTTTGGCAGCTGCGCAATGCCTGGTTTCGCTTGAAAAACCGCCTGAAATTTCTCTTCACCAGAAATCCCGACTACCTGAAAGCGCCAACGGTAGAAGTGGGAATGCCACCGATTCCCCAATCGCAGCCGACACCAGCAACCACAACGCCACCAGATTCCCAATCGCAAGCTTTTTTTGAGGAAGTTCCCTACCCACCACCACTACAACCTCATACAGCAACGGTAGATATTATTGTTTGCGTTCACAACGCTTTGGCAGATGTCAAACGGTGTTTGGCGTCTGTGATTCGCTACACCTCCATGCCATACCACCTAATTTTGGTAGACGACGGCAGCAAGGTGGAAACCAAAACCTATTTAGAACGCTTTGCCACTTCCCAAAACGCCACCCTACTACGCAATGAAAACGCGCGCGGCTACACCCTAGCGGCCAACCAGGGATTGCGACAATCCAGCGGCGATTATGCTTTGCTGTTGAACAGCGATACCATTGTGACACCCAATTGGCTCGATCGCATGGTTCAATGTGCCGAATCCGACCCTACCATTGGTTTGGTGGGACCGCTTTCCAATAAAGCTTCTTGGCAGTCGGTTCCGGAAATTTTTGACGAACGCGGCGATTGGGCCGATAATTTTCTGCCAGAGGGAATGGATACTGCAGAAGTAGCCAATGCGATCGCGCAGGTATCGGCGCGGTTGTACCCCCGCATTCCGTTTCTCAATGGGTTCTGTTTGTTGATTCGGCGACGGCTAATTGAAGATATTGGCATTTTCGACGAAGAAACCTTTGCTGCCGGATATGGAGAAGAGAACGATTATTGCCTACGAACCCGTCAGGCGGGATGGCAATTGGCGGTTGCTGACGATGCCTACGTTTACCACCACCAGGCGCGCAGTTACACCAGCGATCGCCGTCGCCGCCTCTGCGAAAATGCCGATCGCCTTTTAGCCAGCAAACACGGTCAAGACCTCATTACCTTTGGCGTTAGCCAATGCCGGGAAAACCGGGTGTTAGAAGGCATCCGGGTCCGTGTCCGCAATTTGTGGCAACAGCGGGAACTCATCGAGAAAGGGATGGCGAAATGGGAAGGCAAGCGAGTTCTCTTTTTACTACCAATTTCCGAACCTGGCGGTGGTGGCAATTTGGTCCTGCAAGCGGCGCAAGCCATGCAAGAAATGGGAGTAGACGCCAGAATTGCCAATTGGACGCATATGCAAGCTGGTTTTGAACGGGGATATCCCGACCTGCCGGTTCCGGTGGTTTATGCGGAAGGTCCGCAGGAGTTGGGGAAGATTCTTCCCAAGTTTGATGCAGTGGTTGCCACTTTATATGCTTCTGTGGAGTGGATGGATGCACTCGATCGCTTTCCCAATCAAACGGTGAAAGCTTATTACATCCTGGATTTTGAGCCTTATTTCTTTTCTCCTGGGTCTGCCGAATACAAACGCGCCTGGAATTCCTACACCCGCTACCGGGATTTGGTCCGCATTACCAAAACGCCGTGGAATCGCGATGAGGTAAAAAAACATATCGGCGTAGATTGTGCGTTAATTGGTCCCAGCGCCAATGTAGACTTGTTTCGTCCGCGACCTTTCCAACAGCTGCGGCAGGAAAATTCCCTGCTTCGACATGGATCGGCCAAAGTACGCATTGCAGCGATGATTCGTCCCAGTACCCCACGACGCAATCCGCGGTTTACGATGGAAGTCTTGCGGGAAATCGACCGTCGCTTTGGTGGCGATGTGGATATTGTTTTGTTTGGCTGCCTTTCGGAAGACCCCCGTTTCCAAGAACTTCCCCACGATTTTACCTGGCGCCATGCTGGCATGTTAAAACGCCGCCAAGTAGCTGCTTTGATGAACGAAGCGGATATTTTTGTGGATTTTTCTAAATTTCAAGCTTTGGGGGTGACGGCGTTGGAAGCGATGCTTTGCGGAACGGCTGTTGTGGTTCCCCGCCGCGGTGGTTCGGTGAGTTTTGTCCGCGATGGAGAAAATGGGTTGGTGGTAGATAGCGAATCCCACGAAGATTGTGTGGCGGCGGTGAGTCGTTTGGTTGGCGATCGCTATTTGCGCGATGGTTTGGTTCGTCAAGCCATGGCAGACGCTTGCCAGTATTTCCCGCAGCGATCGGCGTACAATATGCTAGAGGTTTTGTTTGATGGCGCGTAATTCTATGTGGCTCGCTAGCAAATCGCTGGGTACGTGGTACAATTCACCGCACTGACAAATGTGCGTTGCTTTGATTTGGGATGGTCTTCTATTGAACTGCGTTGCAGCCTTGGGTCCTGTATTTTGAATAGGTTATGGATTTTGCAACCATTTGGCAACGGCTACAAAGTTACGAAATTGGCGGTTTTTGGCCGGAATCGATTTTTTTACTTCCCGAAGATGCGATCGCCGATATTTACGAGTTTGTTGCTAGCCATCAGTTGCATTGGGGGTTGGAATTGGGATGCGGTTTCGGAACCACCAGCTGCGTGATGGCGGCGGCGGTGGCAGCGAATGGCGGTGGCAAAGTGGTGGCTTGCGATCGCCAGCTATACGAATCGGTCAATCCCTACCGTTTGCAAGAACATACCCAAGTTGGCGATACCTTGGAAGTGGCGATCGAACCGTTGGGATACAATTGGTATTTGGCCGATTTAATTGCCAAACAGACCCAAGACAATATTTGTACTCCCATTTTTGATTTTTGTTTTTTGGATGGCGCGCATCAATGGGAAACCGATGGGTTGGCTTTTGCGTTGGTGGCGAAATTGCTAAAACCGGGGGGATGGATCGTTTTTGACGATTTGAATTTTGTTTTGCGTGGCTGTATTCCCAACTGGCGAGAAGAATTTGGCCATTTAAGCGATCGCGAATTGGATACTCCCCAAGTAGAAATGGTCTACGAATTGCTGGTCAAACAGCATCCCGATTTTACCGATTTTGCCATTACCCACGGCGGTCGCATGGGTTGGGCCAGAAAACGCGAATCCAGCCAAATTTCTGCCACGGAACAGCAAGTCAAACACTTACAGAATTCCATTACCCAATTGCAAGCGGAATTACTACACCAACAAGCCATGATTGCTGCCATGAAAAGCAGCAAATTTTGGCGGCTGCGCAGTTCCTGGTTGAAAATGAAGAAGTTTCTGCATTTACCAACCACTGAAGAAATGGTTTAATTCCCGACCAACTGTTGGCGAATTGTATTGACCCCCACCAGCCAGATATTTTCATGAAAGTCCACGTTATCTACGAACATACCCACCCCCACGAACCCCACAGTACCTCCCATATTCGCTTGTTGCGACCGCTGCAGCATCCCAGCATCGCGAATTCGTTTCGGCTGAGCTACGATACTCAGTATCGTTCGGCCGATGTTGCGATTGTAGAACGGCTTTGGCAACCTCAAACGGTCTCTCTAGAAAAAGTGGAGGCTTTGGTGGAACAAATCCGCCGCGATAATACTTGTTTGATTTACAGTCTCGATGATAATTTACTTGATTTACCCAAACACCGACCTTCCCAAAAGGGATTGACGCTAGAACAAAAAATGACGATCCGCTATCTGGTTCGCGAAGCGGATGGGGTGTTGGTTTCTACGGAAAATCTCCAGCAGCGTTTGTTAGGAATGAATGCCAATGTTTTTGTGGTTCCCAATGCTATTGACGAACAATTGTTAGGCAAAAAAGCGGCGGCGCAGCCAAGAAATCCTTCCCAAAAGCTGGTTTTGGGGTACATGGGAACCTATACCCACGATGGGGATATGATGATGGTTTTGCAGGCGTTGCGGGAAGTTTTGTACAAACATCGAGATACTTGGGAATTGCAGTTGGTGGGGGGGATTTCCGAGTCTTCAGTTCTGGAAGCCTTCGCGGGGATGCCTTGGCAAATTTTGGATGTGGGAAAACACGGCGAGTATCCCAATTTTGTCCGTTGGATGCAACAAAATCTCCATTGGGATTTAGCGATCGCGCCTTTAGAAAACAATCCTTTTAGCAATTGTAAGTCGGATATCAAATTTTTGGATTACAGTGCTTTGGGAATTCCCTGTATTTGCAGTAACGTTCCTGCCTATCAAAATACTGTACGCCATTGGGAAACTGGATATTTAACTGACAACCATCCCGATGCCTGGGTTGAGGCATTGGATTTCATGATGGTAAACCATTCCCAACGCCAAACCATAGCCAATCGAGCCAAGGAATACGTATTTTCCCAGCGTACCCTCCAGCATACTGCTTGGCAGTGGCGCGATGCTATTCAAACCATCGTTCGTAACACTCAAACTGCTCGCAAAAATTATGTCAAACGCTAACAGTTCCGTATCGGCCATTTTAGATTCTACCCAAACCCACGTAGGAGAAATTACTTCCCAAGTTCACCTGTCGCAAAAATTCCGCGCAACGAACAATCGCCTCAACGGAATCTCTCTGTTGGTGGCTACCTATTGCCAGCAAATTGATGCCACAGTTTATGTCACCATTTGGAATCGCGATCGCACGGAAAAATTACGCCAGATTTCTCAATCTACCCGTTCCTTTGCTGATAATAGCTGGCAATCTTTTTATTTTGACCCTATTTTAGATAGCAACAATAAAATTTATTGGTTTGATATTACCAGCGATAGCTTGCCAGGAAATGCTATTACTCTATGGACAAATCATAATTTTACCGATATTTGTTGGCGAAATCAAGACCCCCTAGCGGCAGCCATTTGTTTTTCCTGTTGCTACCGTCAAGCCACTGCTTATCAACTGGATGGGTTTTTGTTTCCCCACAAAGAACACAAGCCATCTATCGACCTAGAAACAGAAGAAAAGTTACATCGCATTCTTTGGGAATGTGTTGCTCGGAAAGGTCTTTATTTTTTGAGGTTGGCCCATTTAGCCGATGGGTTGGGGAAAACAGAAGGCGTAGAAAAAATTTTATCGGTTGGCTGCGGGGAAGCTTATCAAGAATCTTTTTTGGCTGGCAGGCTTCCCCAGGTTCGCATCGATGCCACTGATATTTCTATAGCAGAATCCCAGGTTAATCGCAATTCTTTTGCCAATTTACAGTTTTACGAACGGGATATTTTACAAATCGATCCGACACCAGAATACGACCTGGTCATGTCGATTGAATGTTTGGAACACATTCAAAATTACGAACGCGCTTTTCAACAGATGGCAGCGAAGGTAAAACCAGGGAAATATTTGTACATCTCGGTTCCTTTTGCCTCGAAACAAGAACAGCAAGACCCAGATTTATGCCAGCAAGAATGGGAAAATTTCCAGCACTATCTTCCGGGATTTGCTTTTGCAGATTTGTATCGCTTGTTTGCCGATAATGGCTTTCGGGTGTTGCAAGCTACCAATATGTTCCATGTTAGCGTCCAAGGAAATATAAATCGCTGGCTATCTGTAATGGATACAGCAAATATAGAACCGGCTTTGCCTGAGATTTTGAATCTATTTTTATTCGATATTACCAACCAACAATACACCTGTCGTAGGGATGGGGTGTTGGGAATTCGCTTTTTGGGTCAGAAAATCACGGCTAGCGACTACCAAGCAGCGGTATAAACATGTTGGGAAGGTTTGCTAAGCAATATCGAAGCATGCGCGTTGCTGCTTATATTACGGCTTACGAGGATGCGGCGGCGGTTGCGGCATGTATTGCTGGCATTCGCCAACAGTCGCTGGCGGTGGAACATATTTTGGTGGTGGATAATTCCCAAACTCCCATTGTTGGCAATGCCGATGGTTCGCAAATGTCGATTTTTCACCATCCGGAAAATATTGGGGTGGGTGGGGGATTGTGTTTGGGTTTGCAATGGGCGATCGCGAAAGGATACGATTTTTTATGGATGTTGGATCAAGATAGCATTCCAGCACCAGACTGTTTGGAAAAATTGCTACAGGTTTATCAAGAATATTGTTGTTTTTATTCTATTGGAATTGTAGCGCCTACTGCCATCGATCCGAGAAATAATACGGTCATTGAAGGTGCTTATTTCGATCGCGATCGCTTTTTACCCCGCCACCGGTCTATCCATTCTACCAAACCTTATCCCTGCGATGCGCCGATTACTTCTGGGAGTTTGCTCGATTTACAAGCTGCTGCCAAAATTGCCCTCCCTAACGCTGATTTGTTTATTGATGGCATTGATATGGATTACGGATGGCGGTTGGTTCGCGCCGGCTATCGCAATTTTATTGTTCCCCAGGCTATTTTAACCCACTGCTTTGGCTATCCCATCCATCGAAAATTATTGAAGCGCGATATTTTTTTGCAACACTATCCTCCCTTGCGCCACTATTATATTTGCCGCAACCATACATATTTGGCAATTCAATATGCGCCGGGAAAATGGTTGGTATTTTTGGCGATACTTCGCCGCTGTAAATACGCACTCCATACTATAATTTTGCTGTGGCTTTTTGAAAGCGATCGCAAATATTTATCTATAAGGGCTTGCCTGGTAGGGACTTGGCATGGTATAAGAGGCAAGCTTGGCAAAATCTGGTAGGCAATGCCCGATTTTTTAATTATTGGTACGCAAAAAGGGGGAACGACTTCTCTATACCAATATCTGGTACAGCATCCCCAAATTCTACCGGCAAAAGAGAAGGAAATTCATTTTTTCGATTTGGCTTTCCATTTGGGTGTAGATTGGTACGAGGCCTTTTTTCCGCCGAATCATTTCCCGGCGCAGACCATTTCGGGGGAAGCAACGCCTTACTATTTATTTCATCCTTTGGTTCCCGAACGGGTTTTTCAATGTTATCCGCGTATGAAACTCATTGTTTTGCTTCGCAATCCGGTGGAACGAGCCATCTCTCAATACTACCACGAAGTG
Organism: Geitlerinema sp. PCC 9228; assembly: GCF_001870905.1. Lineage (NCBI taxonomy): Bacteria > Bacillati > Cyanobacteriota > Cyanophyceae > Geitlerinematales > Geitlerinemataceae > Geitlerinema > Geitlerinema sp. PCC 9228. The sequence goes on along the minus strand of NZ_LNDC01000131.1, from coordinate 5,388 downwards.
CGTTTGGGATTCGAACAATTGTCCCTACCAGATGCGATCGCACAGGAATCCCAACGCTTGCAAGGAGAAGTGGAAAAAATGATTGCCTGCCACTATTATGCCAGCTACAACCACCAGCATTATAGCTACCTATCCCGCGGTCTGTATTTGGAACAAATCCAGCGATGGCTGCAATATTTTCCGCGATCGCAATTTTGCATTCTCCAAAGCGAAAGGTTTTTTCAAAATCCCCAAGCGACCCTCGATCGCGTTTTTTCTTTTTTGCAACTTCCCACCTGTAAAATATCCACAGGTTCCCGTTACAATCGCGGTGAATATCCTAAAAACGTATGCCAACGCTTCGCGCGTTGGCAAGTTCGCCAACCGTTAGCACGTTATTTTAAAGAACCCAACCAACGGCTAGAAGCTTTTTTACAAAAAAATTTTTCTTGGGGATAAACAAAAACGTCGTTTCGATATAAATTAGGAACAAAGATGTCCGCTGGAAAGTCACAGTTGCCAATCGTTGAGGATGCCATTATGGGGAAAGGAATTGATTACGAAGGTGCTTGGAACCGATATGCCAAATCTTGGCAGAAACTGCACCCAGACCTACAATACATCGGCGATGAATGGCAAGGCAAAGGTGCTGGCGCTGCCGATTCCATCGCAACGTACAATACACTCATTGAGCAGCATCTGATTCAACCCTATATCAAACCAGAAGATATAGTGCTCGAAATTGGTGTTGGTGGCGGCAAAACCGCGGCTTTGCTGTTGAAATTTTGCCAAAAACTCCTGTGTGCCGATATTTCAGCACAAATGCTCCAAGCCACCCAAAAGCGGTTGGGAAACGACCGAGTCCGCTATATCAAACTCGATGGTTTGTCGCTAGCCGGCATCGATTCCCACTCGGTGGATGTTTGCTTTTGTTACGACACCATGGTGCATCTGGAACCACGGGATATTTTTAACTACCTGACGCTGATTCCTCGGGTTATGCGCGGTCGGCGATTGTGTATTTTCCACCATACCAATGTTTTGAGCGAGTTGGGATGGCGCAAATTCCTCAGCGAATGGCAAAACAATTTGCTCGGCAAGCGGCAAGGAACTGCCTTTTCGGTGATGACCGATGCCATTATGGAAAAATTTCTAACGCACCTACAGTATGAGATACTTGTTAAAAATACAACCTTGGTTCCCAGAGATTGCATTTGGGTGTGCCGAGCACCAAAGGTCGATTGATGCCATCGCTCTGAGAAGATCGCAAACCAGTTATTTATTCTGACAGATAGTTTTTTTACGACGCAAATCAAACGAGACCGACCATGCGAGTTTTATTTCTCCATCCGAATTTTCCCGCGCAATTCCGCCACGTAGCGGCGGCTTTAGGCAAAGACCCCAACAACCAGGTGGTTTTTGGCACCAAAAACGAACGTCCGGAATGGAAAATTCCTGGCGTTACCAAGGCACTATTCAAACCCAGCCGCAATCCCCATCCCAGTACCCACCACTACGTTCGTCCTTTGGAAAGTGGGGTTCTCTACGGACAGGCGGTCTATCGCATCGCAGAACAGCTAAAAGCCAAAGGATTCGTTCCTGACCTTGTTTACGGACATTCGGGTTGGGGTCCGACCCTGTTTATGAAAGATGCGTTTCCCGATACGCCTTTGATGTGTTATTTTGAATGGTTCTATCGCGCGCGGGGAGCAGATGCGGATTTCGACCCGGCGGACCCGTTGAAACCGGACGATTTATGCCGCATTCGTACTAAAAATGCCCCCATGTTGCTGGATTTGTACAGCAGCGATTGGGGGCTATCGCCAACTTATTGGCAAAAGGCCCAGTTTCCGACGGAGTTTCAAGATAAAATTACGGTTCTCCACGATGGGGTAGATACGGAATATTTTCAACCCAACCGGGAAGCGAAATTGGTTTTGCCGGACTTGGATTTATCCGGTGCAGATGAGATCGTAACTTATGTATCGCGGGGGATGGAGCCCTACCGCGGTTTTCCGGAATTTATTGAGTCCATTGCTTACTTGCAGGAAAAACGCCCCAATTGCCATGTTGTGATTGTGGCGGCGGAACGAGTTTGCTACGGCAAATCCCTTCCCAACGGTAAAAGCTACAAGCAGCACATGCTAGAGAAGATTCCCTTGGATATGTCCCGGGTTCATTTTGTGGGGACACTCCCTTATGGCTTGTACAAGCAAGTTTTGCAGGCGTCGGATGTGCATATTTATTTGACGCGACCTTTTGTTTTGTCTTGGTCGATGATGGAAGCTATGGCTTCTGGCTGTCTGGTCGTTGGGTCCGATACAGCACCAGTGCGAGAGGTCATTCGCGATGGAGAAAATGGTTTGTTGGTGGATTTCTTCTCTCCCAAGCAAATTGCTGACCGGGTTTGTGAAGTTTTGGATCATCCCACCCGCATGGCCGAACTCCGGGAGGAAGCAAGGCAAACGATTGTGGAGCAATATTCCCATGCTGTTTTGTTGCCCAAACATTTACAGTTAATTGAGGAAGTGGCAAGCGGTAAAACGCCAACGGTGACCAGTCCGCAATTGGCCACAGGCGATCGCAAAGAACTGGTTTCTTCCCAAGGATAAATCATCGAGGTTTTTTTCGCTCATTTTATTGGTTCCAGCAGCTAAAGTTAGATATGGCAAGTTCAATCGCTTTAAAAAATGCACTGCGATACCTCCGTTCGGGTAAGCTATCGGCAGCCGAAAAAATCTACAAACATCTCCTCCAACACGAGCCTTACAACGCGGAAGCACTACATTGGCTGGGGGTGGTGGCGTACCAACGCGGTCAATTCAAGGCGGCGATTCCGCTTTTGGAAAAATCGATCGAGCTAGAGCCGGGTAAGGTTATTTTTTATAACAATCTGGGACTGGCTCTGCACGCGCGCGGTTCTCTTTTGGAAGCGGTACAACATTTTCAAAAGGCACTGGTTTTAGGACCATCTACGCCAGGAGAGCGTGAGGAAATTCAGAAAAATCGCCAGCGCAGTGTCGATCGTTTGTTGGTATACTACGAGGATATGGAGCGATGGCATTTCCGGTTGGGCAATGGATCGGAAGCGGCGCAAATGGCAAGGGATGCTGGGGATTTGTGGCAGGAGGTGGAAGCATATGTGGCGGCAGAACGGTCCTACCGGCGTGCTTTGGAACTCCAGCCGGACAACGAACGGGGTTACGAGTGTTTGGCCAAATTATACTTGCAACAGAAAAATATCCCACAAGCGATCGCAGCTTGCTATCGTGCCATTCAATGCCAACCACAATCGGCTTTGGCTTATAAATTATTGGGGAATTGTTTGCTGGCGCGCGGTCAGGATGAAGCGGCGTATCGTGCTTATGTGAAAGCAGTGCAATACCAACCAGATTTTGCCGAAGCTTTTTCCAATATCGGCAGTTTGCTATCCAAACACAATCAGCTGCAACGCGCGATCGCTTATTATGAAAAAGCCCTGGGGTTAAATCCCAATTTGCATGAGGTATATTGGAATTTAGGGAAAGTTTGGGAACGACAGGGAAGACTGGATAAGGCGATTCCAGCTTGGAAACGCGCGATCGAACACCAGCCTCAAGCTTTTGATGGTAAGTCTTACTACCATTTAGCTTCCCGTTTGGTAAATTTAGGCAAAAAAGAAGAGGGGATTTTCTATTTAAAAAAAGCAATTGACCAGCAGCCAGAAGCAGCGATCGCTCATTGGGACTTGTGCGAATTACTGGGAAGCAAATCAGATCTGAGCGAGGCCAGGGAAGCTGCTGAACGAGCTTGCCAAGAATGCACGGGTACGGGAGAAATTTTAGCCAAGGCAATTTTTATCAAAACCCATCTCAAATCGGGATTGAGTCAAGTGGCAGCAGCTCAGTTTCAAAAGTTAGAACCGCTCGTTTACCAGCAATGCAGCCAGCTACAGCCTCACGAACTCACCAAGGTGTACCTCAATGTCCTGTTCGACATGCACCACCTGCGTGATGGTGTGGCTGAAAACGGCAAGCTGTCGCGGTATGTAGGCAACTACTATGGGGCGCACCTCGACCGGCAAATTCAAGCAGCTTTGGGAAATTCGCCGCGGGTGTATCCCACCTTTGACCAACGCAGGCCCCTACGCATTGGGTTCCTTTCCCGTCATTTCCGCCGTCACTCTGTAGGTTGGTGTAGTGCTGATATTCTCCAAGAACTTTCCCAGCTACATACAGAAATTTATCTCTACGTTACTGGAGAAATGAAGGCTGACGACCGCACGGCGTTGTTTGAGAAAGCAGCTACGAAATTTTACCGCAGCCAGCGTTCTAAGGGCAATGCCGATGCTCAAGAAATTATCGAACAAGTCTCTCGGGATGGCATTGATGTACTGGTAGATTTGGATTCTCTCACCGTACTGTCCCATATTGCGATTTTACGAGCACGACCAGCTCCTGTATGCCTTACTTGGCTGGGCTACGATGCCCCATACATTTGCGATCGTAACTATTATCTAAGCGATCGCTTCACCCATCCCCCCGGTGTAGAACCACATTACATAGAAAAAATCATCCGAATGCCTAACTCCTTCACAGCTATTTCTGGATTGCAATGCGCCCCTGGCGCTCGAGAAACCATCCGTCGGGGCATGCGCATAGGAAAAGAGCAAGTAGCCTACTTATGTGCTGCTCCTAGTTTTAAACTTTCCGTCGAGATGGTAGAAGCGCAAATCCAAATTCTGCAGGCAGTTCCCAACAGCATTCTTCTATACAAAGCGCGCGTTGGCGATACCAAAATGATGCAGCAGATATATTGGCGTACCTGCGAAAAATATGGGATCAGTTACAACCGAATCAAATTTATGCCCCGCACTCGCACCGAAGAAGAACACCGTCTCCTTTATAAAATTGCCGATGTCTTGTTAGACTCCTATCCCTACAACGGTGCCACCCATACCCTAGAAGCCCTTTGGCTGCATCTTCCCGTCATTACCCACGTAGGTCAGCAATCTTTCGCCCGCATGGGATATTCCTTACTACACAACGTTGGTTTGCAAGCCGGAATCGCCTGGAATTGGGAAGAATACATCCAAAAAGCCATCTGGCTGGGCAAAGACATCCAAGCTAGAAAAGCAATATCTCAACAACTAGAACGCTCCCAACAACCAGAATCCCTAGCCCCCATCTGGAACCCCAAACAATTTGCTAGCGATATGTACGCCTTATTCCGAGAACTAGCACAAAAGCAAGCTCCCCTAGCTACCGCTACTCGCACCACAGCTCCATAAAAATTATCCCCCTTGATAAGAAATAAACAAAAGGAATCATAGGGGGCAATCTGTAGCAACAATAAAAAAGAAGACTCCTGGCACCGAGCTATTTTCCCAGGCGGTTGCCCGCCAAGTATCTTCGCCGCTACCGCGTTTCA
>NZ_LNDC01000130.1:9421-9657 GCF_001870905.1 Geitlerinema sp. PCC 9228 | reverse complement strand
GTACAACTCTGCGAGATTGTTGTAGTTGGTAGCGAGGTCAGGATGGGAGGGAGGTAGGGATTGTTCTCGGATTTGAATAGCTTTAAGATAGAGAGGTTCGGCATCGTCGAGTTTGCCTTGGTCTTGGTACAACCCTGCGAGATTGTTGTAGTTGGTAGCAAGGTCAGGATGGGAGGGAGGTAGGGATTGTTCTCGGATTTGAATAGCTTTAAGATAGAGAGGTTCGGCATCGTCGT
>NZ_LNDC01000130.1:0-9391 GCF_001870905.1 Geitlerinema sp. PCC 9228 | reverse complement strand
GCGAGATTGTTGTAGCTGGTAGCGAGGTCAGGATGGGAGGGAGGTAGGGATTGTTCTCGGATTTGAATAGCTTTAAGATGGAGAGGTTCGGCATCGTCGTATTTGCCTTGGTCTCGGTACAACCCTGCGAGATTGTTGTAGCTGGTAGCAAGCTCGGTATGTTGCGCTTCCAAATACTGTTCTGCTACCCGACAACCTTGTTGCAACCAAGGTTCGGCATCGGCATAAAAACCTTGCCCTTGATAAAAGTCACCTATGCGTTCAAAAGGCGTGTAAATATCTGCTTTCTCGAAGCAATCGGTCATTTCCCATGTGACTACTTTCGCATGGGGTAAAATAGGCGTTACGGCACGAATTTGCTCTGGTAGTGGTGGATACTCTATTTGCTTTAATTCTTTCACCAACGCCCGACAGTAGGCACGTTTGTACTCCGTTGCTTGGGCTTCTGGGAGCTTGGCTAATTCTTCTTGCAAAAATTCCCGTACCAATGGGTGCAGTGCGTAGGTTTTCTCCTGCATCCACTTGAGCAAGTGGGATTGGGTGAGTTCCCGACGAGCTGTTCGTAGCTGTGGGGCATCAAAAAATGGCGTGGCTGCCGGCGGGTTGTTTTTCTCCTGTTTTCCTCGAACTCGCGATAGCAAGCGGGTAAAAGTGGGAAAATATTTTTGCATCCAATTGCTTTGCTGGGTGGTATTGGTTTCCGTTCCTCGGGCAGCATTCATTTGTTCTACCAACCACCAAGGAAAAGACGCTTCCGCCAAAAGTGCCAACCAAGCAGCGACCACTTGCGTCGGTTCGCTCAACCGCTGCCAACTCAATGACAAAGCTGCTCTCACGCCACGAGTCGCCGTCATGGCAGAATGCACTTCTTCTAAAGCTTCATCTTCCAGGGCTTGCGCTTCCAACCTCTCCAACATTTCCGCAAGACTGACATCGGGGTCGGTTTTCAAGTAACGCCCCACCAGTTCGATGCCTAAAGGCAAATTGCCCAATTTCCGACAGAGTTTTTGGACTTGTTCGCTAGCCTCCAGACAGTGGTCGCTGACAAAATATGCCAACAAATCCCGCGCCGCTGCATCCGATAGTTCTTCCAGAGGAAGTTGGGTAATGCCTAGGTTTTCTCGCGTCGTCAGCAGCAACGCAAACCGAGAATCTTCCGGACGAAGTGCTTGGATTCCTTGGTAATCGGTAAGATTGTCTAGAATAACCAGAACATTGCCCTCAGATGGCTGCCAGTGCTGCCAGCAATAAGCCACCAACTCGTCCAATTCCAAATCGTCGGGAGGATAGAAGTTAGGAAAGGAGATGCGCGCAAACGAAACCAGCTCTTGTTTCCAGTTGAGACCATCTAAAAAGCAAATACCGCCGGGATAGCTATCTTGAAACTGACGTGCGTACTGAACTGCCAGTTCGGTTTTGCCGATGCCTCCCATTCCCACCACCGCAGCGGTAATGGCGACTTCTTTTTGGCTTTGCAGGATTTGATGCAGTTGTTGGAGCTTTTCGTCGCGACCGAAAAATTGCTCTCTGGGAACACCACGGCTGTGGAGATTGTTGGGTGTTGGCGTTGGTTGTTGCTTTTGGCTGCTGTCTGGAACTTGGTAAAAATTTTGCGTAGGATAGATATTTATTTGATTGTTGTCGCCAGGTACAGATATATCTTGAAGGTGGGTGGTCTGGGTTTGAGAAATTCTTGGTACTGGCGTACTGGCAGGTGGTTCTGGTTGTAGCGTAAAATCATGCTGCCAGCTCTCGGGGCAATGGGATAAAGGAATGGCACCGCCACCCAGATCGATCGAGGAATTTAGGGTAAACTTAACAACGCCACAAATTTGCCCGGTACGCTGGTTGTACAAAGGCGAACCGCTCAAACCAGGACGAATTTGCCCGGCTCTAAATTTAATTAGAGAAATACCGTTTTCCTGAAATTCTCCCTCACATTCTGCCGTTACTGGCGCTCCGTCGGGAAAATCTCTGTCGGGATAGCCAAAAGTATAAAAAGGATCGCGGCTTTGGTATGCCGTTCCCAACGCGGCAAGGATATTTTCAGCCACCAAAGCTTCCGGCAGTTCCAACAAAGCCAAGTCGGCATCTGGTACTGTGTCTTTGACGGTGGCTTGCGTTTCACATTTTTTCGGAACGTACAGCACTTCAACGGTTTTGGCCTGCTCCACCACATGATAGCAGGTCAAAATTAAATGGGGCGCCACCAAAAACCCTGTTCCCCGGCTTGGTGAGTTGGGAACAGATAGTTGAACGACGCAATATTGTAGGAAATTGCAATTGTTACTGTCTGCCATCGCTAGGAGTTGCCGAACCTTGGTTCCATTCTAAAGTAATTTCTAAGTTGGCTTTGCTAGAACCTTTCACGATAACCGCCGTCAAGTTTCCGGATTCAATGGCTAACTCCAAGCCAAATTTGACGCTGGCTTTGTCGGGTTGAATTTTTTGCAGGGATTGCGCCAAGGTACGGGAGATTCCTTCCAAAGCTTCTGTTATTTGAGAGAATGATTTCAGGTCAACAGCCACATCTTCGCGTCCGGTACTGGTTGCTTCGATATAGACGGTGGTGCCATCTTCTAGCTTGACGGGTATGGATTGGGTGTGCGGTTCGGGAGCAAAATTCATGGTACTGGTTGAATGTGAAGGTCGGTGAAGTAGGAGCGCTCACGCGTTGCACCCCTACTAGTATATCTCAATGAGAAATCGCTGTCCAACAAGGTTAAGGTATGCGATCGCTATTTGTATCTCCCAATAATTTTATATGCGATCGCTATTTTTACATCAAATACATTTAGATCAAAGAATCGCTCTCAGACCCCGACTTTTGCCGTCCCCCTTACCAAGGGGGACTTACAGGGGGTTATTTTCCATAAGCCTATAGCAGATTCTATTTCCATCTCCCAATCATTTTACCCATGCGATCGCTATTTGTATCTCCCAATCATTTTATATGCGATCGCTATTTTTACATCAAATACATTTAGATAAAATAATCGCTCTCAGACGCCCGACTTTTGCCGTCCCCCTTACCAAGGGGGACTTACAGGGGGTTATTTTCCATAAGCCTATAGCAGATTCTATTTCCATCTTCCAATCATTTTACCCATGCGATCGCTATTTGTATCTCCCAATCATTTTATTCATAAAAAATAAACCACGGCAGAGAGCCGTGGATTTTCGTTCAAAAATTAGATGAAAAATGATAAACTAGGATTTCTTAGCAAGTTGCTTCCATTCTTGGATGGTAAGCGGCGAAACAGCCAAACCCACCTCCGAACCGCTTTTGGTGGGAAGTTTGAGAACTACCTCCAAGGTTTGGGGTAACTCTGGAATTACTTCCGTCAGGTCGTACTGACCCACATTGGACTTGGGTTTCTTGTCGGGAAAGGGTTCGGCGGAAATATCCGGTGCTTCCAGTGGGTCTTTGCTGCCAGGAACAAAAACCTTCAACGACTTGGGATGTGCCAACTCTGCCTTTCCAGGAAAACCGACCAGACGTACCTTGACCGCCGGTTCTACATCGGGGGCAATCCGTTTAAACGCAATAGCTTGCCAGATGTTATTATCGCGGTCGTACAATTTGGTTCGCGTTTGGTAGAGGATTTGGTTTTCCGCTTCCTGGATGGTGCGAATTTCGGCATTGGCTGGCTGAGCGGTGATACTAGTCAACCCGAACAGTAAAGCCAGCGTGCAAATGCCTAGGGTAAAAAACCGAGCCAATTTCCTGGAAATGCCCAATAGCATAAGCATTCTTTCCTAAAGATCCGCTTTTATTGAATCACTCTTGCGGTCCCACCGTCAAAAGAAAAAATTTTTGCAAAACGTTGGCTGGTGTTGAACGTGCAACTGCTCACAGTGCCTCCTGGTGGGAATTTCCATCGCTGGTAGAGGGAGGAAGCAATTCCAAAACCATTAAATGCGGGTAAATATTGCCAGTTTCTACCACTCGTTCGTGGCAAACGCGAAACTGAGGTAGCGATCGCAATACTTTTCGGACCAAAGCGTGTTTTTTCCCCACCAACATCACTACCCTACCTTGCGGCACCAGCAGTTGGGTAGCTGCTTGCAAAAATTTGCGGTACAGTCGATAAAAATCGATTTGCTGTCCTACCTGAATGCCATAGGGAGGGTTGGTCACAATCGCATGAAAAGCAGCCGATGGATAGGCAGCGGCAATATCCCGAGCATCTAATTGTTGAATGTGCGATCGCTGGTAGTATCCCGCTGAAATTAAATTCTCTCTAGTACCAGTAACACATTTTTCCTCGCGATCGCTACCGTATAATTGAATATCGGGACGCAAACTCGCTGCCTCTAGTAAAATGGTTCCCGAACCGCAAAAGGGGTCGAGGATTTTCCCCCCGGAAGCCGGTAATTTGCTGAGATGCAGCATAGCAAACGCCATGGTGGTTTTGAGCGTAATTCGCGGTTGAAATCCTCGTTGGTAGCGTTGGTCTAGAGAAACCCAAGTTTGCTGCAAGCTGATGAAACAGGTATCCTCGATAACATCCACGCGAACGTTCACATCGGGGTTGGTTAAATCTACCCCTGCACCGTACCGTTCCACCAAAACGGCTCCAGTTTGCCGCTGTACGTCTATACTGGTAAAAGGATGTTGGCCGTTGCGTTTGCTGGTGGTGCGGAAGGTTTTGGCATCCTGCATGGGGGGAATATCGAGTTGTTCTAGTTCCTGGCAAATTTCCGCTAAAAAATCTCCCCCTTGGTGTTGGAATTGATGCAAGTGCTGCATGACGTGGAAGACTGACCGCATTTGGAAGGCCACCGCAGACAGTTTTTCCCAGGGTTCGTTGCTTTCTACCAAGACATGACCGTCAATGTGGTGGAAAGGACGGCACTGAATGCGGGTGATTTGACAGTCTAGTTTGGCGGCTTTTTGGCGAAATTCGTTGGCGACAATATCTTCAATGCCGGGATTGGTGGTCAAACGTAAGATGGTCATAGGTAGCCGCTACCTTGAATGACTTGTTTGACCGTGGTGAGTGCTTCTAGATTGATTAAACCACGGCGGTAGCCTTTTTGGTTGGACATCCCCAGAAAAACCGTATCTCGCTGTTTGGGAAGGCGGGAAAATCGGGGAGACATGTTGACATAGACGGAAGCACTGTTTACGCCTACACCAAACTGACAGCTTTCTTGGTAGGATTCGGTGACAATGCAATCGGCATGGCCGCTGCTGCGTTGGTTGATCCAAGCGATCGCTTCGTCCAAACTATCCACCATTTTAAACGCCACAGTCCGAGTGAAATAGGGTTGGCTCCATTCTGCCTCGTTGCACAGAGGAACTTGCGGGTACTCGGCAACAATCCGTTCGTCGCCGCGAATTTGTACGCGATTGTCTTGCAAGCTTTTCCACAGGCTGGTGAGTGCTGCCGAGTTGTGGCTGGTGTGAATTAACACTTTTTCAATGGCGTTGACCGGGTCGGGAACGCTCTTGTGGCTGTCTAAAATCGCCCAACGCACCAGTTCCAAACTGCCATTACCGGACCAGTACAGGTAGCAGTTGCCCATGGCAGATTTTAACACAGAGGTGGTGGCTTGGCGCATCACCTGCTGGATAAGGCTGGGACGACCGTAGGGAATGACTAAGTTGATATAGCGGTCTTGGGTTAGCAAATCCCGAATGGTAGAGCCTTGTTCCGCTGCCAGAAATTCAATGGAACCCGTTGGCAAACCTGATTGTTCCACCGCCGATTTGATAGCTTCCGCAATCACGGTATTGGCATTGCTGGAATCGCTGCCACCTTTGAGGATAATGCTATTGCCAGTACGCAGGCACATGCCAGCCGCAATGGCTGCTATTTCTGGGAAGGCTTCGTAAATTAATGCGATCGCTCCCAATGGTACCAACTGGCAGTAGGTTTGGGATTGTTCCAACTGGTAGGAAGCATTGAGCAAGCGACGGGTGGGATCGGAAAGTTCCGCCAACCGTTCCACAATCTGAATGCTGGATTGCAGGCGTTCCGGGGTGAGCTTGATCCAATCCAACATCAACTCCGACATCGCCATATCCCGACTGGCTTCCAAATCCAGCGTATTGGCTTCCAAAATGTCGTCTTGGCTTTCTTTCAAAGCCTCAGCCATCGCCGTGAGGGCCTCAGAACGCACTGCTGCCTTGGTTTTCGCCAAAACGAGGGAAGCTTCGTACGCTCGGCGCGCTGCCGTTGCCGGATCTGCGGACAAATCCAAAGATTGGTTGGACATGAATCTAACGCCTGTAAGCTAGCCACACCATCAGTGCCGGTAGCACGGCCAGCAAGACCGCTACAATGGCCCAGGGTAAAATATTGGCCCCGATCGGCGATTGTAGTGCTAGCGGCAACCAAATGAGTAATAGCACCATGATAATCCCCAAGGCAATAGGGAGGTAGCTATCTCGCAACCCGGAATAAACCCGCGTCCACTGCTTGCCGTTCCACCGCCACGCTTGTTTGTAGGGATAGTGGGTTGCCAGTTGTTCGATGGCATATCCCCCATCTTCCACCACAAAAATCTGCCCGCAGCGATCGCAACCAAAGGCTTCCGTTAGGGCAATGGGAACCAACTTTCCCCGACGGCGACACGGACATGGATATTCGCTATGGACATCTATTTTTTGAGCTTTTTGGTATTGCACAATTTTTATCAGAGCCAAAAGTTTGCGCAGTTTTCTAAATAGCAAGAGTTTTTGACCAATCTACCAGGATAAAAATCGAGAGTTCGATCGCCCTTGATACGAAGTTCAACCAGTAGCCATTGGCGATCTCCAGACACGCCCGTTATGTCTATTTCGCCAATGGTAGCGGTAACAGCCCCTGCAAGCTGGCTGACAGCAGCTTAGCGTTGGTGGCTCTATATAGTGGGCTATTTTAGCAAAAACGAACGGTATCCGCCGGCAAAAAACCACAAGACTTCACGAATTTCTTGGCTAAATCCGTTGGTGGTTATTTTGTTGCTGTATTTTTGCCACTTTCCTTTCGCAAACGCCCTTTTCTGTTGAGAAAAGGTAATTTAATATACAACATAAGGAACGGGTGGGCAGTCTACTTTAAGAAGCCGATCGCGGTTTCCAGTGGATAGTCTCCAAACCTTTGAAAAAGTGAAACCAAGCTACAATAACTGCCAATACCGCGTAAAATCCCCGAATTCCCCAACTGCAAACTTTAAACAGAAACGAGACCTGTTTCAATTCCAGTTGGGCAATATTCGCCACTTTGCCAGCAATTTGGACCTTGAGTTCTTCCATTTCCTGCAAGCGATCGACGCGGGCGGGAATGGCGGGAAATTGGGCACTGTACAAATAAAATCCCCACACCCCATCTGCCTCTACCCGCTGTCGTAAAAAAGAACTGGCAATTTCCTGTGCTTGTTGGGAAGAAATGGCTTCAGCGGCAACCAAATTGTCAATCCAAAAATTGTATTTGACCAGGGGACTGGCAACCAACACCACCGGTACGGCAATCGACAGCAAAACCATCCCTAGTTTGGCACTGAAGCCCTTTGGCAAAAGCACTGTGGCCACGCCAATCCCCATTCCCAAGATAGCGAAAATCAGCACGTTGGCAATCTCCACCATTTCAATGCCCCGCAAAAAATCGCCAACCGCCGGTATGGTGTAAATATGTTTTTCCACCAACCAGGTAGCCTGGAATTTCATTTCAAAGGTGAAGAAAACCACGCCGCTAATTGCCAGCAAATACAATCCCAACCGCAAGCAAAAAGCCATCACCGCGAACCATCCCCACCCCGGGCACTCGCTGAGCCAGGGGGTTTTGGCAGTGGAAGGTTGGTGGTGGTGAGATACCGATGCACGTCGGCGACGGCGAAACCAAGACCGCATTCGGGCAGGCAACGATGGTTGGCCAATGCGCCAGCGATGGTTGGGAGGTCTTTGGGAAGCGGCTGTTTGCCAGGGAGGGGAAACATTGGGCAAGTCAAAGCCATCGATCCAATCGGGGGTAGCCGCCTGCCAGGCATAGCCACGTACGATGGTTCGGCGAATCCCTACCGGCTGAAGTTTGTGCAATCCCTGATAGATGCGTTCCAGCAAAAAAGTACGGTTGGGTGCTTGGGAAGCCGACACAGCAGAGACAATCAAACAACCGGCTTTCACTTCTGCTTGAATCGTAATTCCCACCGCTGCCAGCGAATGGTTCATCAAAGCAGCGATCGCTTCGGCATCCCCTTGTTTGGCTAACTGTAAAATATCGGTTTTCATAAGTCTTCCAAAACGAAAATATTCGCTTGCGGCAGCCTCAAGCCATAGAATTCGATCCAAGTTGGTCGTAGAATAGCTCATGTTTTTCCCACAAGCAAAACTTGTCCCCATCCTTGCCAGACCATTCACGCGGGAAATGACTACCAACCAGCCTTTTTTCCTAGAGGAAACAGCAGACGGCTCTTTTACCTTTATTTCTAGCGAATTTCAAGAGGCTTTCCACAGCCATTACGGTGCCAAACGGGAAGCTGAGGAGAAATTTGTCAAAACCACCCGGTTGTCCGAGCAAGCTCAACGAAATTCCCTACGCCTGTTGGACGTTTGTTATGGACTGGGGTACAACACCGCCGCCGCTTTAGCCACCATTTGGCAGCACAATCCCCACTGCCGGATAGAATGGATTGGTTTGGAACGCGACCTGGCTGTCGTCCGAGCCAGCTGTCACCACCATCTGTTGGATTGGTGGGGGTCCGCCATTGTTAAACTCCTAGAAGCGATCGCCCAGCGGCAACAGGTACAAACACCCCAATTTCAGGGTCAGTTATTGCTAGCAGATGCGCGCCAAACCATCCAACAAGCGATCCAGCAAGAATTTCTCGCCGATGCCATTTTCCTCGATCCTTTCTCACCCACCAAATGCCCGCAACTGTGGACAGTAGAATTTTTGGGCCAAGTAGCCCAATGTTTGCATCCACAAGGGTATCTGGCTACCTATTCCTGTGCAGCTGCGGTGAGAACGGCATTTCTAGAAAACCAGCTCCACATCGGTGCCACGACGCCGGTGGGTAGAAAAACCCCAGGAACCCTCGCCAGATGGGAAAATAGCGACTTACCGCTTTTATCCCAAGCAGAACGGGAACATTTACAAACCCGTGCCGCTGTTCCCTATCGCGACCCCACCTTATCGGCAGATGCAGCAACCATCGTGCAACGCCGGCAAAGGGAACAGCAATGGTGTGGTTTGGAACCGACCTCCCAGTGGAAGAAACGGTGGCGGGATTGGTGAGTGTGGGGGCATATCGGGCATGGGAGTGTACCGAGCATGGGAGAAAAAATAATTCAGTGTCGTTTTGTTATTTGCCATTACCCATTACCGGCATGAATCGGGAGCTTGAAAGCCCTGACTTTTTAAAGCAGGGATGAAAAGCGACCCGTGCGGCTTTAGCCGCCGTC
>NZ_LNDC01000129.1:2732-24457 GCF_001870905.1 Geitlerinema sp. PCC 9228 | reverse complement strand
ACTACTGCAAACGGTAACGGGAGAATTGGCACTGGCGCTTAAAGGACAATCGCGGGTCAGGCATTCCGCACAGTTGGCTTGGCGGATCGTTTGTTCGGCAGATACTTGTTCGACTGATGCAACCATGGGTATTTCCTCAAAAAGTGAAACAAAAATCAATATAAAACGCTCTTTCTGTAGCCAAATATCCTATACCCACAGGCATAAGCCTAATTTCTTGCGGACAAACAGTTACAAACAAGGACATTTGACTGTCAGAGAGGTTGAAGAAAACAAGGATAGCAACGAAGAGAAATTATTTTCTTTCCCGAATTTCGTTTCCCTCGCTTGCTTTTCTTTATATTATTGATTGTAGGTATTGCTGCCTTTAATGTCAAGGGGTTTTGAAAAAATTCTGTTATTCTTGTATCTTTTTGCTAAAAAATTGCATTTATTTGCAAACTTGCTAAAGTATTTCATGAGTTTTTGCTAAAAAATTGCATTTAGCGGTGGGGCCATTCCCCTCTCGCTTATGAGTTATTGCTAAAATTTCCCATCTTCACCCACTTTCCAACATCCCCAGCGATCGCTATACAATGGATACCATCGGCAAGCCATCAACGAATTGGGAGAGAGAAACCTTGGTCAAAATCGTCCGACGGCAATCCCTGGGAGTCCAAAACGTCTACGACATCGGCGTAGAGAAAGACCATAACTTCCTACTGGCGAGTGGGGAAATAGCCTCGAATTGCTTCAACAAATCCCACTCCATGGCCTATGGATACGTCACCTATCAGACCGCCTATCTCAAAGCCAACTATCCCATCGAATACATGGCGGCTTTGCTAACCGCCAACAGCGACAACCAGGATAAAGTCCAACGCTACATCGCCACCTGCTTAAACATGGGGATAGCCGTAGAACCCCCAGACATCAACCGGTCTGGCGTAGACTTTACCCCCCTATCCGGTAAAATTCTGTTTGGACTAAACGCCGTCCGCAACGTCGGTCATGCGGCGATTTTGTGCATTTTAGAATCCAGAGAAAAAGATGGTCCTTTTCAAAATTTAGCCGATTTGTGCGATCGCGTGGACCTGCGAACCGTCAACCGCCGCGCCTTGGAATCCCTCATCCAATGCGGTGCCATGGATTGTTTAAACAGCAACCGCCACCAACTGCTGGAAGATTTGGGATATGTTATAGACTGGGCCCATACGCGCGCGAAAGACCGTGCCAGCGGTCAAGGAAGTATTTTCGACCTATTTGGCGATTCCCAAGAGGAACAACCCCAGAAAAAAGGCTTGGAACAGGCACCCAAAGCACCCGAAGTTGCCGATTTCACGCCGCAAGAGAAACTACGCCTGGAAAAAGACCTGTTAGGATTCTATATTTCCGACCATCCCCTCAAATCCGCCATGCAATCGTCGCGGCTGTTAGGACCAACCAATCTCAGCGATTTGGAACAACAGCCAGAAGAGGCGGCCATTAGTGCCATTGTCATGCTTAGCAGCATCAAACCCATTACCACCAAAAAAGGCGATCGCATGGCCATTATCCAAATTGAAGACCTCACCGGCAAAGCAGAAGGCGTGGTCTTTCCCAAAACCTACGAACGGGTACAATCTTTCCTCAATACCGACGATTCCCTCATGGTTTGGGGGAAAATCGACCGCCGAGACGATCGCACTCAGCTAATTATCGAAGATGTGGAACCCATTGAAAAAGTTAAGATGTTGATGGTGGAACTGAACCCATTACAAGCTGGGGATATGCAAGAACAACACCGCCTGCGCACCATTTTGCAGGAATATCGCGGCGAAAAAGAGCAAGCCAAAATCCCCGTAGTCGCCGTCGTTTCCGCCAACAACCAACGTCAGTTCGTCCGTTTTGGCAGCCAATATCAAGTGAGTTCGGGAGAATCAGCTGCACGCGCGTTAGAATCGGCTGGATTTCCCGCACGCCTGCAGCCTCTAATTTCCAACTAAAGAAAATTCAAAACGCCCACGCTCCCATGCTTCTATATATTACCGCGATCGCCCCACAAAAATATCCCGCACTCGCACTGGTACGCAAGCGTGGGTCATTTGCGCAATTTGAATGGGTTCGCCTTTGCCACACATATTGGTACCGCACTGCATGCGTTCGGAAGCGGGTCCAATGGCATCCACTTGATTCCAAAATTCCGTTGTGGTGGCGCTGTAGGTAACATTTTTTAACATGCCAACCACTTTGCCATTTTTTACCTGCCAAAACGCATCGCCGCCAAATTGGAAATTGCGCCGTTGCTGGTCGATGGAAAAACTGCCAATGCCGTCGATGAGGATGCCATCTTCCGTATCCGCGATCGCTTGTTCTAAGGTAGCGGTATGGGAACCCCCTTCCGGACCCGGTTCCAATCCCAAATTGGGAATGCGGACCATGGGAACGCTGGACCAACTATCCGCATAAGCACAGCCGTTGCTGCTTTCCCTTCCCAGGCGATAGGCGGTTTCCCGGTCGGTGAGATAATCGACCAACATACCATCCTTGACAACGTACCACTGTTGTGCTGGTACCCCTTCATCGTCGTAGCCAACGGTACTGCGACCGCCTGGTTGCGTGCGATCGGCGATAAAATTGACCCAAGGTGCAGCATATTGCAAGGTATGTAATTGGTCGGTGGTGGCAAAGCTGGTACCGGCGAAGTTGGCTTCGTAGCCGTAAACGCGATCGAGTTCTGTGGGATGTCCGACGGATTCGTGGATGGTGAGGAATAAATTGGTGGGTTTGAGGATTAAATCGCAGCGTTGGTCGCTTGGTCCTTCTGGCGCGTGTACTTTTTCAATGGCTTCTTGCGCCACCCGGTCTACATTGGCCAGCAAATCCTCTGGCTGTACGTGTTCGTATCCCAAATTCAGGGGTTGGCGGTCGTAGCTGCGCGTTTGCGCGTCGCCGTTGGCAATGGTGGTACAGCTAAATCCGGGGTAGGTTCGGGTGATGGTTTGCTGGATGAGGGAACCTTCGGTGGAGGCAAAGGTTTTTTCTTCCCGGGTAAATTGCAGAAATGAATGCGCTTTTTTGACGCCGCGATCGCTATATTTCAGCAATCCTTCGTTAATTTGTAATAGTAGCTGTGCTTTGTCGCTAACGGGAACGTTAAAGGGGTCGATGGCGATGGGAGTTACGTAGCTATCCCGATAAGCTGGTACGGGAACCAAACGAACTGGTTCCTGTTGCGTTAGCCGGCTACCTTTGGCAATTGCGATCGCTAAATTAACGGTTTGGGTAATGGCTTCTGGGGTTTGGTGGTGGCTGGCGGCAAATCCCCAAGCGCCTTGATACAGAACGCGAACCCCAAATCCAGAACTGACGCTATCGGCAAGATTGGTTAAAGAACGGTCCCTCGCTTCTAGAGTCTGGCGGCGGTAGGAGGCAACACGAATTTCGCCGTATTCGCATCCCAACTGCCGCATCAAGTCCACGGCGAGGGTGGCGAGTTCCGGTGGGGAGGTTTTGGTGGCGACTTGTACCATAGGTTTTTTTTCGTGGGGATAGATTGCTAATATAGGTAGATATTTTATATCTTTACCCAAATTTGCAATTTTTCGCCACCACCGGTTGCCTCCGGTAACAAGTAAAAATTTGTAACAACTGCTTAAAATAGAAGCAAGAAGCAACTGTTTTTCTAGGTTCTGTATGTACCTAACTTGGCTTGATAGCAACTCTTGGCTGTTGGAACTGTCTGGCAAGCGGATTTTGCTGGACCCTTGGTTGGTCGGTCCTTTGGTGTTTGGCAACCTTCCGTGGTTGTTTAAAGGAACCCGCCGCCAGCCGCGACCGATTCCCGATGGTATCGATTTGATTCTACTTTCCCAAGGATTGGAAGACCACGCGCATCCGCCGACGTTGAAAGAACTCGATCGTAATATTCCGGTGGTGGCTTCCGAAAATGCGACCAAGGTGGTTCGGGAGTTGGGGTACAAGCAAATTAAAACGCTGGAACACGGACAAAGCTATACGTTGAACAATACGGTGGAAATTCGTGCTGTTCCCGGTTCTCCCATTGGTCCTATGTTAGTAGAAAATGGGTATCTGCTGCGGGAGGTGCAAACAGGCGTTAAACTGTATTACGAACCCCACGGCTATCACGATGAGTCCCTGAAGGAATTTGCGCCGGTGGATGTGGTGGTAACGCCGGTGGTGAATTTATCGATTCCGATTTTGGGACCGGTGATTAAGGGAATGGAAAGTACGGTGAAAGCGGCGGAACTGTTGCAACCGCAGGTGATTTTGCCAACGGCTGCCGGTGGCGATATTGATTTTCAAGGTGCGTTAATGTCGGTATTGCGTGCTCAAGGATCGGCTGCTGATGTGCGATCGCTTTTGGCACAGAAAAATTTTACCACCAAGGTCATCGAACCGAAACCGGGGACCAAATTTGAAGTTCCGTTGGAAAAACCACCAGCCAATCCCGTATCGTAGTTGGTAGGATTTCTAGAGAGGTTTCGAGATACAATAGAGAAGATTTTCTGCCTCGCTGGTTGAATTGATTGCTGTCAAGATTGTTGTCAAGGAAACGCATTCATGGATTTACAAAATATTCGCGATCGCATTCAAACTATTGAAAGCAAACGGGAATGTCTGGTTCAGCTTTTGGAAAGACCCGATTTGGGAACTTTACGCATTGACGTCAACCAGGCATTGGAAGAAATGGACGATTTGTTGGAAGAGTTAAATCGTACTTTCCCACAAGACCAACAAGGGGAAAACAATTAATTTCCAATTCGTTAATTTCCTCTCCTTTCCGGGAAGTTCCGAAATAAAGAAACCACCAACATCACCTCAACTGATTCCCTCTTGATAGTAGGGATTTCGTATGGGGGAGAAAAAGGCAGTTTGAACATCGATTTTGGGGGCGAACCATCAACATTCGCCCCTATATTTTCAGAAATGCCAGCTATTCTTGTCCCGCCATTTCCATAAGAATGCGTTGGGAAGAACGTTCTTCCTCGTCACTTTCCGGACGCCGCTGGATGTAGCTGCCATCCGGTTGCAACTCCCAAGCTTGCCGGTTGTCAGAAAGCATAATTCCCAGGATTTCTTGCAGTTGTTTTTTGATATTGGGGTCTTCCACGGGGGTAACGCATTCTACGCGGCGATTTAAATTGCGCGGCATCCAATCAGCACTACCAATGTAAACTTCTTCGTTGCCGCCGTTGTGGAAGTAGAAAATGCGGGAATGTTCCAACAAACGTCCGACGATGCTGATAACTTTGATGTTATCGCTAATGCCTTCCAAACCGGGTCGCAGGCAGCAAATTCCGCGGACAATGAGGTCAATTTGAACGCCAGCTTGGGAAGCTTCGTACAGGCGGGAAATGATTTTGGCATCTACCAAAGCATTCATTTTGGCCACAATACGACCGACGCCTCCCTGGCGGCAATGTTCGATTTCCCGTTCGATCGCCTCTTGAAAGCGATCGCGCATGTTGACTGGCGCTACCAGCAATTTACGATAGGAACGCTGCCGGGAATAGCCAGTTAGATAGTTAAATAAATCGGTTAAATCGGCACCCAAATCTTCGCGACAGCTTAACAAGCCTAAATCAGTATAGAGGGTAGCAGTTTTGGGATTGTAATTTCCCGTACCAATATGAACGTAGCGGCGAATTTGTTTGTTTTCCTGGCGGACCACCATAGCCACTTTGGTGTGGGTTTTCAATCCCACCAATCCATAGACCACGTGAACGCCAGACTTTTCCAATTGCCGCGCCCAATTGATATTATTTTCTTCATCAAAACGTGCTTTTAACTCTACCAAAACTGCCACTTGTTTGCCATTTTCAGCCGCAGAAATTAACGCCTGAACGATGGGAGAATCCCCCGAAGTTCGGTACAAAGTCATCTTAATTGCTAGAACGTTGGGATCGGCGGCAGCTTGGGTAATAAATCGCTGTACCGTTGTGGTAAATGGATTGTAGGGGTGGTGAACCAAAACATCGCCGCGATCGCGAATTTCGCCAAAAATATCCTTCCCTTGCGTTACATCCTGCTGGGTAGGTGCATTTTCCAATTCCCCTGAAGAAAGCAACCGCGGTGGTGTCGCTGGATACCAAGGAGGGTCTTTCAACTCTGGCAAAGGCAATTTGAGAAAATCCATCAAATCCACCAGCGACAGCAACCCTTCCACCTCGTAAACATCCTTTTCTGCCAATCCCAACTCTTTCATCAGGGTACTGCGTATAGCTTCTGGCATGGTAGATTGCAATTCCAAACGCACCACATCCCCCCCCAAACGGCGTTTGCGCAATCCCTGTTCGATGGCAGCTAGCAGGTCGTCAGCTTCTTGTTCCTGCAGGTAAATATCCCCATCGCGGGTCACTCGAAAAGGATGGTATTCTTGAATATTCATCCCCGGGAATAACGCTTCCAAATTGTGAGCAATAACCTGTTCTAAAGGAACCCCCATCCATTGGCTATTGTTTTGATATAAATTTTCCGGTAAAGGCACAAAACGGGGTAAAACTTTGGGAACTTTGACCCTAGCAAAAGACTCCTTATTGGTTTCCGGGTCTTTAACAACCACCGCCAAATTTAAACTGAGATTGGAAATAAAAGGAAAAGGGTGACCGGGGTCTACCGCCAGAGGAGTTAGAACGGGAAAAACTTGCTCTTCAAAATATTGTTGTAAATAAGTACGTTGTTCCTGGTTGAGGTCAATGTAATCGAGCAAATGAATTCCCGCCTCTGCCATTTGCGGCCGCAAATCCTGTTGGAAATGCTGGTGCTGTTGCTGCACCATACTGTAGAGGCGATTGCGAATATCTAAAAGTTGCTGTTCTGGCGTGCGACCGTCAGGGGTTAGTTTGGAAACACCGGCTTCCACTTGTTCTTTTAAACCGGCAATCCGAACCATAAAAAATTCGTCTAAATTAGAACTAAAAATAGCAGAGAACTTGAGCCTTTCTAACAAAGGCGTTCGAGGATCTAGAGATTCCGCCAGGACGCGATAGTTAAACTCCAACCAACTGAGTTCGCGGTTGAAGTAATATTGCGGGTCGCGCAAATTGAGAACTTCTAGAGTTTCGGTTTGGTTGCTGGCGTTTTTTTTATCGGCTTTTTTGGTCATGGCTGTCTGTGGGACTCCATTGGTCTACAAATGAGCGATCGCAGAAACTGCAAATTCGGTGTCAGTACTATAAAATTCAGCCGGAAAAAAGAAGAGATTTTGCCGGTTGGGCGATCGCAGGTGGCTGCAAAAAACAGCTGCCAACGCTCAACCGAGAGCGCTGCCGTGGCTTTTGGTTTGCTAGTATCGATCCGTGGTATGGTTGGCGGTAGTACCGCAGACACCAAGGGTCCTTCGGCGCAATTGTATCGAAACTTCACCTTAAAAACGTAGTCAGTTCGTTAAGACTGAGGCTAGTCAGCTACCTAAAGCTGGAGGCATGAACCCCCCCCGTGCTTCAGCCGGGGGTGCTGACGGACTCTCGAGTTCAAAAAATCTTCAAAAAATCAAAACAGCGTCGTTGGCAAAAGGTTCAGGGAGGTAGTGCATGCAGGTGTATTTCATTCGTCACGGGATCGCCGTCGAACGCCAGCCAGGAATCGACGAAAACGAACGATGGCTTACAGACAAAGGCATCAAACGCACGCAGAAGGTAGCCAAACGCCTAGCCGAAAGCGATTGCCAGTTCGATTGTATCTTAACCAGTCCCCTAGTGCGGGCCAAACAAACCGCAGAAATTCTGCAAGAAGCCAAACTAGGCAAACCCATGTTAGAGTTTGCGCCTCTCGCGCCTGGTGGTAACATAAGCGCATGGATTCAGTGGCTATCGGAGGAAGAAGGGAAAGACGTTCAAAGCATTGCTTTGGTCGGACACGAACCAGACTTGGGACACTGGGCCGAACAGATAATTTGGGGACAAGTACAAGATAAATTGGTACTAAAAAAAGCCGGTGTCATTGGGGTTTCCGTGGAGAATCGCGTTTCTCCCCTCGGTCAAGGCACAATGTTTCTGTTAGTTCCACCGAAATTTCTACTATGACCACAACTTGTGAATATAAACCAGGACTCGATGGGATTACCGCTGCCTATTCTGGCATTTCCAGTGTCAATGGCAAAGAGGGATTGCTGGAGTATCGCGGCATTCCCATTGAAGAACTCGCCGAGAAAAGCCATTTTTTGGAGACGGCTTATTTATTGATTTGGGGTTACCTACCGCAAGCAGACGATTTGGAAGCGTTTGAAGCGGAAGTACGGGAACACCGCCGGATTAAATACCGCATTCGGGATATGATGAAATGTTTCCCCGAATCTGGCCATCCCATGGATGCGTTGCAAACTTCGGCAGCGGCTTTGGGATTGTTTTATTCCCGGCGGGTTTTGGACGACCCCAGCTATATCCGTGCGGCGGTGGTACGATTGTTGGCCAAAATTCCCACCATGGTAGCAGCCTTTCAGCTACTACGCCACGGCAACGATTCCATTCAACCGCGCGACGACCTCAGCTATGCGGCGAATTTTTTGTACATGCTGACCGAAAAGGAACCCGACGAACTGTCGGCGCGGGTGTTTGATGTGTGTTTGATGTTGCATGCCGAACATGGGATGAACGCCTCTACCTTTTCGGCACGGGTAACGGCTTCCACACTGACCGACCCCTATGCGGTGATTGCTTCAGCGGTGGGAACGCTAGCCGGTCCTTTGCATGGCGGGGCCAATGAAGAAGTTTTGGCGATGCTGGAAAGGATTGGTTCGGTGGAGAATGTCCGTCCGTTTGTGGAAGAGTGTATTGCCAAAAAATCGAAAATTATGGGGTTTGGTCACCGGGTGTACAAGGTGAAAGACCCCCGGGCCAAAATTTTGCAAAAGCTGGCAGAGCAAGTGTTTGAGAAGTTTGGTGCCGATCGCTACTACGAAATTGCTTTAGAAATGGAAAAAGTGGTGGCCGAGAAGCTGGGCCAAAAAGGGATTCATCCCAATGTTGACTTTTATTCCGGTTTGGTGTATAGGAAGCTCGGGATTCCCCAGGATTTGTTTACGCCAATTTTTGCGATCGCGCGGACGGCGGGTTGGCTGGCCCACTGGCGGGAACAGCTTGGGGAGAACCGCATTTACCGGCCCACGCAAATTTACGTCGGCAAGCGCAACCAGCCATATTTGCCTCTAGAGGAGAGAAGTTTGTAGCTGTTTCTGGTTCCCAGGGAGTGAAAAAAAAGTTTACAATGCAGGCGCATCCCTTTGAATTTCCTAATTTTTCTGCGATCGCTGCCCCGATGGAGTGCCTCATAAGGGACAAGGGGATCGATCGATAATCAATCTCTATCGTTGTCCCCTAGGAAGACACTTTCCGAAAACGCTAAATTATGTAGAAAATACCTAAGGAAAACCAACTCCCCCGGCGTTGGTATCGCTAAAACCGCACCCAAAAGCGATCGTAAAACGTCTGCAAGTAGAATCCCCTGCATGCGGTTATCAGAGCGAACCGTGTCCTCCCTCCATCGGAAGGCAGCAGCACATTGTTCGCCGGTCTTGTTTGGCCGTGGTTCTCCATTGCCTCAGGTATTTCGATCTACCTGCGGGAAAGTTTGCAATTTTCTCAATTCGCCTATTAGATAAAATAGAAGGATCTGCTTGAGAGCGAGCAATTTTTATGAATTCAGGAATCGACCTTAGAGAAAGTTTCATTCAATTTGTGGAAAGCTTCGGCATCCCATCAGGCACGGCCAAAGTCATGTGGATGCCGTTTCCCATGTTGCTGTTGGTAATAGCAGCAACCCTAGGCGTTTTGGTGGTTGTGTGGCAAGAACGGAAAGTTTCCGCCACAGTCCAGCAGCGTTACGGTCCCGAATATGCAGGACCATTGGGAATGTTGCAGTCTTTGGCAGATGGATTGAAACTGGTAGTCAAAGAAGACATCGTTCCCGCCAAAGCCGATGCCTTGCTCTTTACCCTGGGACCGATTATCGTCATTCTGCCGGTGTTCGTCTCCTACATGTTCGTTCCCTTCGGGGAAAACTTAATTCTCTCCAACATCGGCGTTGCCATTTTTCTGTGGATTGCCCTCTCTAGCTTGCAACCCATCGGCTTGCTGATGTCTGGGTATGCATCCAACAACAAATACGCTTTGCTAGGGGGTTTGCGCGCAACCGCCCAATCCATTAGCTACGAAATTCCCCTGGCTTTGGCTGTGCTAGCCATTGCCATGATGAGCAACAGTCTCAGCACCCTAGACATTGTAGAGCAGCAAGCCGGCTACGGCATTCTCAGTTGGAACGTTTGGCGGCAACCCGTCGGGTTCATCATCTTCTGGATTGCCGTTTTAGCAGAATGCGAACGCTTGCCCTTTGACTTACCAGAAGCGGAAGAAGAACTGGTCGCCGGCTACCAAACCGAATACGCAGGAATGCGTTTTGCGCTGTACTACCTCGCTTCCTACGTCAACTTAATTTTATCTTCGCTACTGGTCGCGGTTCTCTACTTCGGTGGTTGGGAATTCTTCGTACCGGTCGAAAGTATTGCCGGATGGATTGGGGTCAGCGAAACCTCGCCGTTTTTCCAAATCTTCTCTGGCATCCTCGGCGTCACTATGGTCCTGCTGAAAGCCTTCTTCTTTATCTTTCTGGCCTTGCTCCTACGTTGGACCGTTCCCCGGGTCCGCATCGACCAACTGCTCGATTTGGGTTGGAAATTCCTCCTTCCCATTGCTCTGGTTAACTTGCTACTCACCGCTGGCTTGAAATTAGCCTTTCCCGTAGCCTTCGGCGGGTAGTTTTTGCCCTATTTCCGATTGTAAACACAATTGCCAGAGGATGACATTATGCTAAAGTTCCTCAAACAAGTTGGCGACTACACCAAAGGCGCTTTTCAGTCTGCCAAATACATCGGTCAAGGTTTGTCGGTAACCTTCGACCACATGGGAAGGCGTTCGGTAAGCGTACAATATCCCTATGAAAAGGTGATTCCTTCCGAACGCTATCGGGGACGCATTCACTTTGAATTTGACAAATGCATTTCTTGCGAAGTTTGCGTCCGCGTTTGTCCGATTAACTTGCCGGTAGTTGACTGGGAGTTCAATCGGGAAACCAAGAAAAAGAAACTGCTACACTACAGCATCGACTTCGGCGTTTGCATTTTCTGCGGCAACTGCGTGGAATACTGCCCCACCAATTGCCTTTCCATGACCGAAGAATACGAACTGGCAGCTTACGATCGCCACGAACTGAACTACGATAGCGTGGCTTTGGGTCGCCTGCCTTACAAGGTAACCGATGACCCCATGGTAACGCCGATCAAAGAATTGGCTTACCTACCCAAAGGGGAAACAGACGGACACAACGTCTCTTTGGAAAAACCCAGAGCTGGTTCCCGTCCAGAATATATTCTGGAACAAATGGAACAGCAAGAAGAGGAAACCTCTGCAAGTTCCGATTCTAGCAACGAAACGAACTAAAGAAGATGGTAGCTTGAGCTATCTAGTTCGTTAGATGTTGCTACCATTCGCTACGTCCTTCGCCCCTATGGTTGGTATCCTATACCCAGGCGAAGGACGATTTCCGTCCGCGTAACGCAAGTTTGTAAGGAGAGGAGATACGGTGACTATAGCCGAAGGGGTTCAACTGGTTGCTTTTGCCCTGCTAACTTTCATGATTATCGGTTCGGCCATTGGTGTGGTCTTGCTGGAGAATATTGTCTATTCCGGCTTTTTGCTAGGTGGCGTTTTGGTCAGCATGGCGGGGATGTACCTGTTGCTGAATGCTGATTTTGTGGCTGCTGCTCAATTGTTGGTGTATGTGGGGGCAGTCAACGTTTTGATTATTTACGCCATTATGCTGGTAAACAAGCGGGAAAGTTTTCCGCCGCTGACCCGGGGATGGATTCGTCCTGTTTCCACGGCGGCGGTCAGTTTGGGCTTGTTTGCTCTGCTGGCGACTACGATTCTATCCACTCCTTGGACCATTTCCAGTGCCCCGGTGGCGGTTAATTCTGCAGTGACCATTGGTAAGCATTTCTTTAGCGATTTCTTGCTGCCTTTTGAATTGGCTTCCGTGTTACTGTTAATTGCTATGGTGGGGGCGATTATTATTGCCCGTCGTGATTTTATTCCCGAACAAAAACCGGCTGCAGGGGAAACCGATGTGTACACATTGCCGGAACGGCCGCGGGAGTTGGTAGGCAGTGCTGCTGAAAGTACGCCGACTCAGGAATAGCCTGGAAATGAGTTGATTTTGTTGTTTGCAAGCGAAGACCCATTATGGAACTGCAACTGGAATATTTCTTGCTGATTGCTGCGGCTTTATTTTGCATTGGTATTTACGGTCTGATTACCAGCCGCAATGCTGTTCGGGTGTTGATGTCCATCGAACTTTTGTTGAATTCTGTAAATTTAAATTTGATGGCGTTTTCCAATTTTATTGACCCCGAGGGCATTAAAGGTCAGGTGTTTACGGTTTTCGTGATTACGGTGGCTGCCGCCGAAGCGGCTGTGGGGTTGGCGATTGTCTTGGCGATTTATCGCAGCCGCAATACCATTGATATGGAGCAGTTTAATCTGTTGAAGTGGTAACCACCTCTAGCTGTCAGCTATCGGCTTGCTGGGAACCATCCAGGAAAACGATACAATAGAACCGCAAGCTGGTAGCTGCTGGCTTGCTCTTTTTTGTTGTTGCATTTGGTGGCAAGACTGGCGATATTGTGGAATTAAATCAGGTTATTATTGCCCATAAAGCAGGAGACGAGGAAAGCCAAAAGTCGGCGCAAAAGTGTGCGCGGGAACTGGAAGAGTTGGGCTGTCATGTTTTAATGGGTCCTAGTGGTCCTAAAGATAATCCCTATCCAGTTTTTTTGGCTTCGGCGACGCAAAAAATCGATTTGGCGGTGGTGTTGGGGGGAGATGGTTCGGCGTTGGCGGCTGCCCGTCAGTTGGCGGCGGAAGATGTTCCGATTTTGGCGGTGAATGTGGGGGGTCATCTGGGATTTTTGACGGAACCGGTGGATGTTTTTCAGGATACGCAAAAGGTTTGGGAACGGTTGGCGAGCGATCGCTATGCGGTTCAACGACGCATGATGCTACAAGCGAGGGTCTTTGAAGGCGATGGCCACAATCAAGAACCAATAAGCGATCGCTTTTTTTGCTTGAATGAGATGTGCGTGAAACCTGCGTCTGTCGATCGCATTCCCACGGCGGTTTTGGAAATGGAAGTAGACAGCCAGGTGGTGGACCAATATCAGGGAGATGGGTTGATTGTTTCCACACCCACTGGATCTACGGGGTATACGGCTTCGGCTAACGGACCGATTA
This sequence comes from Geitlerinema sp. PCC 9228, assembly GCF_001870905.1. Classification (NCBI taxonomy): domain Bacteria; kingdom Bacillati; phylum Cyanobacteriota; class Cyanophyceae; order Geitlerinematales; family Geitlerinemataceae; genus Geitlerinema; species Geitlerinema sp. PCC 9228. Next base: position 11,195 of record NZ_LNDC01000129.1, on the reverse strand, counting down.
TGCATCCTGGGATGGATGCGATCGCGGTAACGCCCATTTGTCCTTTGAGTTTGTCCAGTCGAACGATTATCTTACCTGCTGGGTCTGTGGTAAGTATTTGGCCGTTGGGCGATTACGAAACCAATATGAAATTGTGGTCCGATGGGGTGTTGGCTACATCTATGTTACCAGGACAGCGACTAGATGTTTGCATGGCGAACTACCAAGCCAAGTTTATTATCCTGCGAGAAAATTATTCCTACTATCAAATCTTGCACGACAAATTGCAATGGGCAGGTGCTCGCTTTCGCTACCAAAACGGTCGCAAGGGATAGTTTGTTGTTATTTTGTTGGTATTTTGTACAAACAAAATACTATTTTGGCGCTGCCTAGATGTTTGAGCGAAAGAACTTTAAACGAACTTTCCCCGACATCAAGCTACCAGCAAAAAATTTTACTTTTTGCCTAATTCTATAAAGTTTTCGCCAATGAAGTTATTTTTATAATAGGATAGGCGAAGGATTTTGTCAATCTTTTGCTATGATACCAACACAATGGGCAACAGAGCGATTGTATATTGCTGGTGCCGTGCCCAAGGACCTATCGGATTTACAAGATATTTTGGAAAAGTGCCACTACATTGCTGGGTGGGAAGGTCGTTTGGGGGAATCAACGGCAGGAGTCATGGAACGAATGCTGCGCGATGGGGATTTGCCGCCGGGTGGCAGGTGGGAAAATTATTTCTTGCAGACAGTGAGAAGCAAAACCAGCGACCAACCTATAGCTTGGTTGGATTTGTATTTCGGTTATCCTACGGCGGAAACTGTTTGGTGGGGAACGCTGGAAGTTCATCCCCACTGGCAAAGACGAGGATACGGTGGAGAGATTGAGGCTGGTGTGGTTGCCAATCTCGATCGCGATCGCTATCGTCAAATACGAGTGAAAGTAGCTTTGAAAAACTGGCCGGCGATTCGGTTTTGGTGGCGTCGGGGATACGACCGGATAGTTGGCTACCACGGCGATCGCGTTTTTGATGAAAATTGTTATGCTTTTTTGGTGTTGGAAAAGTGTTTGTCGGGGTGAAGTGCTTACTCAGAAGCGATATTGAAGGTTGTGGTTTTCATGGTAAGGGCTACAATATAAGAAATTGCGCTGGACGAAGTTGATGGAACCGATGTGCGATCGGATTCGATTTGATTTGGTTGGTGGCGGCTGAAAGGTATTGGTGGCGATACGGCATTTTCTGGTTGAGGTGCGACGATGGGTGGGTGTTTGAAATTGACGGTCGGAAAAATGCAGCTGAATCTCCCATGGGGTCTGGTTTGGAACCTTCTCACTGGTGTTCGGTCACCGTCGCAGTTTCTGGAAAGCTTGCTGTGTCTAAGTTTTGGCGATTTTGGCTGGCGGGGGTCTTCCCTTTTGAAATACTAAAATTGAATTCAATGTCGCAATCGAACCTGGAAAACTACAGATCGCAAGGCTTTGAGGCGATCGCGGTCGAAATTCCTCTTAAACCCTCTAAGGGATGGAAACCTCCAAGTAGCGCTCGATAGATTGAACGCAAATGTCGAAATTCCTCTTAAACCCTCTAAGGGATGGAAACGCAAATCTTCCCAGCGTATTTCCTCTACCGAAAAGTCGAAATTCCTCTTAAACCCTCTAAGGGATGGAAACTTTAAATACAAATTTTGATTGCTTAAAACAAGGACATGTTCTAAAAAAATATTTTAAAATAGCGATAATATTGTTTGGAAAAAATAGAAGCAAAATTCCCATTAGGAAAGGATAAGATTTTGGGATAGATGATGTCAGTTGCCATTTTGCCTGGCAGGGAATTGCATTTAAGCAGACTAATCGTTCCCCGGTATAAGTTTTACAATTTCAATCAAATTCCAAAAAATTGGCGGTTTGGGGGACTGTTTTAGTTGAAAATAAATGTCAATAAAATACGGAGTTGCGTCTTTTCAGCCAATAGGCTAAAATATTAAAACCATCTAAATGGTATAACATGGGTTTTTGTTGTCAAAATTACCCCCAACGGCGAATTCTGAGCTTCAAAGTCCCATATTGGCGTTCGACAACTCCGCGATCGCTGCTTCCCAATTCTTCGGGTGTAGTCAAAAACCTCTTCGCCGGTAGCTTGACAAAAATCCATTTTTTTTGATAAAGGGCACCCAACAAAAAAGAATAAACGGAACAGTAGCTGTCCGTTTGGAAAAATTTTTAAAAACCAAATGCAATAGGATTGATTGAGTCTACAACCCCTAATCTGTCTCGATCCAAGCGCGAATCGTACTAGTAGGAATATCCACCAAAGGATGGGAAAAAATTGCCTTTAAGGTTTTCTCGCCGCCGACTTGTAATGCCCGGCGCAAGCGACGTTTTAGGCGCGGATTGTTTTGAATCGCACGTTCCAAAGCCGCCTCTACCGCTTCGTGGTAGGGATTCGATTCGGTAATTTGTTCGATTTGCTGCTGCACTTCCCTCTGCAAATCCTCATTGGTATCGCCGGTGGGAATACTGCTGACATCGGCAATGGCAGCACTGTCTTGACTGCTTTGGGCATCCCAGTTACTGCCCCCGTTTTGACCGAAACTTTGCACCGTATTAACCAAATCGATGCCCGTTGTCTGACGCAACTGTTCCATAAACGAGGCTAGCTTAGTGGCACTGCTGCCGCCTCCCGGATCGACCACTGTGACTTTTTCCACATCCACATCGGGAATGGTTCCCACCAGATTTTGTAGCAGGGGTTCCAACTTCTGGAATAGAAAAATTTCCCGGGCATTTTCCCCGGCAGCTTTCCAAGATTCTGCCAACTGGCGAATCCCCTCCGCTTGGGCTTTGCCATCTTCTATAATACTAGCTGCTTGCCCTTTGGCATCGGCTTGGGCGCGTTTGCATTCTGCTTCGGCAGGGGCAACCACATCTGCTTGTAGCTGCTGTTCCACCTGTTTGCGGCGTTCTCGCTGTACCGCCAGTTCTGCTTGAGTTCGCGCCACTTCGGCGGCAATTTCCGATTCCGCTTCGGCGATGCCGGCTTCCCGTTGGGTGAGGGCGTTTTGCAAGCGGCGTTCGGCTTCTGCCCGCGCCATCTCGATTTGTGCTTCGATTTTGCGCAGGGAAGTATTTTTGTTGTTCTCGGTAGACTGCAAAGCCGATTCTGTCTTGGTATTGGCTTCGGCAATGCGGGCATCGCGCATCAAATCTGCTCGTTGTTTGCGTCCGATGGAATTTAAATAATTGACTTCATCGGAAATATTCTGAATTTGCAGGTTATCCAATACTAACCCCAGGCGTTCCAAGTCTTCTTCGGCTTCTTCCAACAAGCTTCTGGCAAATGCCATCTTATCTTCGTTCACTTGTTCTGGGGTTAAACTTGCCAAAACGCCCCGCAAATTTCCTTCTAAAGTTTCTTGCGCAATTTTTTCGATTTCTTCGCGACTTTTGTCCAGCAATCGTTCGATGGCATTGTGGATGGTGGGTTCTTCTCCGGCTACTTTGATATTAGCTACCCCGTCAACTTTTAGAGGAATGCCCCCTTTGGAATAGGCATTGGTGACCTTTAACTCGATAATCATGTTGGTCAGTTCCATGCGGAAGACTTTTTCTAGTAGGGGTTTGCGAATGCTGCTACCACCTTTGACCAAGCGATACCCAATGCGTTGGCGTTCGGCGATGGAATGGCGGGTACCGGCAAAAATCAAAATTTCGCTGGGTTGGCAGATGTAGTATAGGTTTTTAATTACCAAAACAATGCTGCCGCTTGCCCCAAAGAGGATTAGTAGGACGAGGAAAAATAAGTTCATGACGGTTCCGACTCCTCTGCTTTATTGCCGTTGTTTTGTGCTTTATTTGTTTGCGATGCGGGAATCCCTGATAGTTGAATGCCTAAGGTTTTTTCCGATTGTTCTAAGAATTGGCGCACCATTTCGGGATAGGCGTTTAGGAGGGAAGCGATCGCTTTGCCATCGCCGTTGTCGATTACATCCACACGCTTCATGTGTAGGCGACCGGGAACTTTGCCCGCTTCCCGCAAAATGGTTTCCATTTGTTGCACCAGAAACAGTTGGGACGCATCGACGCCAGTTTCTTGCCAGACTTGTGCTAGCATTTCGTTGATTTGAGCAGATGCTTTAGCGTTTTCCGCCAGTTTGGCAGCTTCTCCTTTGGCTTGCAATTCTTGTGCTTGTTGCTGCGCTTGGGCGGGCAATACTTGTTCGACTTCCAAACGTGCTTGCTCTAGTTCCGAGCGCGCTGCCTGAAGTTCCTGTTGTGCTCGGGCTCTGGCTTCTTCAGCCGCATTTTGCGTGCGTTCTTCTTCAATGCGTGCTTGTTTTTCTACTTCTGCTTTAATGCGTCGCAGTTCGTTTTCTTTTTCTTGTACGGAGGTACGGCTTTGGGTTTGTGCCACTTCCGATTGGCGGTTGCAGTCGGATTCTACCTGTTCCGCTTCGGCAATGGCGTTGGATTCGGCAATTTCCGCATCGCGGATGATGTTGGCAATTTGACGCCGACCGATGGAGTTGAGGTAATCCACTTCGTCGGAAACGCTTTGAATTTTCAGGGTATCTAGCTGCAAGCCGAGTTTGGCGAGGTCGTTGCTGACGTCGTTGGAAATGCGTTCGGCAAATTGCAACCGGTCTTCGTTGAGTTGTTCGGGGGTGAGGGTAGCAACGACGCCTCGCAGATTTCCCTCTAGGGTTTCCCTAGCAACGCGGGCAATTTCTTGACGATCGCGTTCTAAAAATCGTTCGATGGCATTACCTACCAAAGACCAATCCCGAGAAATTTTGACGTTGGCGATCGCTTGAATGTTCAGCGGTGTTCCCCCTTTGGCATAGGCGTTGGTCACTTCGATGGAAACTGGCATGGTGGTCAAATCCATGGTTTTCACGGTTTCCAAAATGGGAATGTGCCAAGTGCGACCACCGTCAATCACCCGATAACCGACAGTTTGGCCGTCTTCGCGTTTGTATTTGCGACCGGAGATAATTAAAATTTTATTGGGATCGCAAATTTGGACTACTGCATTGACCAACCACACGGTAACGATGGCAGCAAAAATTAAAATCGCGATCGCGACGCTGCCAGCAGCTGACTGACTGTTGTTGGTTTGCGCCAGCAGAGGTTTTGCCGGCAAAACTTCCGCCACCTCTACCTTGGTTACTTGAGTTTCATTTCTCCAAAAATTTTTCATAGTTCAACTTCCCAATTTTTCCAAATCAGAAAAATTTTTCAGGGGTTATTTTGTAAAGGATTTTTATTGCCTTCCAACGTATCGACAGTAACGACCCAAACGCGGTTATTTTCCATACCCACAACCAACACTTGGTCGCCGCGTTGGAAGCCAGCAGACTCTTCGGTATAAGCGGAATAATCCACCATCGACCCTTTGACATTCAGCCGAATTTTGCCGCGGCTGTTGGCGTCAAAGGGAATTTCTACCCTGCCGACCAATCCCACCAAATCGTCGGAATGCACCACACTGTTGGTTTGGTTGCCGCCTAAAATGCGCAGCGACCAAGCCATCATGGAACCGCAAACAACGCCAATGGCAACGGCAATGGTGTTAACCAACCAGCGTGCCATATTGGGTTCTAAAAGTTCTAAAATAATCCCCGTTAAGCCAAAGAAACAAACAGCAAACGTCCAAAATTTAAAACTGAAGAAAGGCAACCAAAAACGACGGCGTTTTTGGGGGGCAAACAAACGGCGGTTTTGATTTTCAGAATTTTTGCCGGCATGGGTGCCAAAATCCACGTCGTCTACATCGGTATCGGCATCGAAATCGGCATCGGCATCGGCATCCATGTCAAAATCGAAGTCGAAGCCTTCCAAGCCACCAAAGGCAGATAGCGCAACAAAGATGCCACCAACGACAAAACAAACGATATATACAAGCATTTTACCGGGTCAAACTTTTGCAAAAGGTTTGGCAAAGGGGCGTTTTGGGGGGGGATGGAAGCTTGGCAAAAACCAGGAAAGCGATCGCGTTGCGTTCGGTCGATCCCACTCGTTGAATTGAAAAGATCGTAACTGGCGATCTCCCAAGCGCCAGGAATCAATTGCTCTCTTATTTTGGCAGAGAATGCCAGCCATGCCAACGTTCGTAAAGAATTTGTAAAGAAGCTTTCCCCCAAGCGGATAGATTACTGTTAGGAAACTTCATGAAAAAAGCGATCGCCCCCTCAAGCGATCGCTTCTCACGAATCAACGGTATGATTGTTTACAATTTCATCCAATCCGTATGGAACGTTCCCTCTTTATCCACTCTTTGGTAGGTATGGGCACCAAAATAATCCCGTTGCGCCTGGGTGAGATTTTGCGGCAACCTCGCACGTCGGTAACTATCAAAATAATCCAAAGAAGCACTAAAAGCCGGCACTGGAATTCCCAATTGATTTGCCGTTGCCAGTACATCCCGCCAAGCCTGCTGGCGCTGCAGAATAGTTTCTTTAAATTCCGGCGCTAGCAACAAATTCGGCAAATCGGGATTGTCTTGATAGGCGCGTTTAATCTTATCCAAAAATCCCGCCCGAATAATACAACCACCTTTCCAAATCCTTGCCGTTTCGCTGAGATTGAGATTATATTCAAACTCCTTAGAAGCAGCCGCCAACAAAGCCATTCCTTGGGCATAAGAACAAATTTTAGAACAGTACAAAGCATCCCGGACCTTGTTGGTAAATTCCTTCACATTGCCTTCGTATTTTCCGGTTGCATCCGATAGTTCCTTCGCCGCTGCCACTCGTTCTTCCTTAAAAGAAGACGTAATGCGTGCATTCACCGCCGCCGTAATAGTAGGAATAGGAATCCCCATTTCCAAAGCATTCACCACCGTCCAACGACCCGTTCCTTTTTGACCGGCAGCATCCAAAATTTTCTCCACCAAAGGTTCTTTGGTTTCCGGGTCCATTTTCGTAAAAATATCCGCCGTAATTTCAATCAAAAACGAATTTAATTCTTCCGTTTGGTTCCACTCTTGGAACACCTCGTGGAGTTGTTGGTAGTTCAACCCCGCGCCATTTTTCAGCAAATCGTAGGCTTCGGCAATTAACTGCATATCCCCATACTCAATGCCATTGTGAACCATTTTCACGTAATGACCGGAACCACGGGGTCCAATATAAGTAACGCAGGGTCCGTCATCTACTTGGGCAGCAATTTTGGTTACAATGGGTTCAATAGCCTCGTAAGCTGCTTTGCTTCCCCCAGGCATCAAGCTAGGGCCGTGTAAGGCACCTTCTTCGCCACCACTTACGCCCATGCCGATAAATCGTAGGTTTTCGGCTTCTAACTCGTTAACGCGACGTTCCGTATCCTCGTAGAGGGAGTTGCCGCCGTCGATAATCATATCGCCAGGTTCTAGCAGAGGTTTGAGTTGTTCGATGACTTTATCCACCGGAGAACCCGCTTTCACCATGATTAGGATTTTGCGCGGACGTTCCAAAGACCCCACAAATTCTTCGAGGGAATAGGTGGGTTTGACTTGCTTGCCTTGGGCGCGATTTTCCATGAAAGCGTCGGTTTTGGCCTGGGTACGATTGTACACGGCTACAGAATAACCGCGACTTTCTACGTTTAAAGCCAGGTTTTCCCCCATAACGGCTAGGCCAATCAGACCAAATTGTTGCTGGGACATAAACTTTTATGCTGAATACAGTAGGGTGCATTGGTTTCTAGCCTAGCTCGATCGACGGGAGAACCTGTGAAAAAAGATATAAAGATTCCCCTGTCAAAGGAACGCAGATGGGGAAAACCGGCAGCCAACAACCACAGATTGACTTTTAACGAAACCATATTTCCCGTAAAGTGGAAATTGAGGTTTTAGGGTACATTTCAGGAGGAACTTGAGATATGTTGGCTTATCTTCTGGCGATCGCGTTAGGTTTGACAAGTTTGGCAGCCTATCTGGCAGCTTTCTTTTTCCCCCAACTCCACCGCAAGCCGGATTTTATCTGGAGTGGTGTGGGATTGTTTTATGCTGTGGTTTTGTGGTTTGCTGCCGGTCAAATGACGGGTACAGTATTATTGGGACAAACGGCAGCAATTGCTTTGATTGGCTGGTTGGGTTGGCAAATTGTGGTTCTCAGAAGGCAGCTGAGTATGGTTCCCGAAACCGCATCCACTTCCCAAACTGAGGAAACCACAACTACCTCTTCCCAGACGGAAACAGAAACGCAGACGCTAACGGAATCCGAAACCCCAACTGTAGAAGACACGAAATCAGAAAAGACGGCGCCAGAAACCAGTTTGCAACCGGAAACCACCCAGATTCAAACCGAAACCACTCCCACCCCAGAAACTTCTACCGAACAAACCACTACTGAGACAGAATCGGCGGCAGAAACGCCAGCAACAGAAGTGTCTCCAGAAGTAGAGGCAGAACCAGTAACGGAAACGACTAGCGAGTCGGCGGCTGAGTCGGAAGCGACGGCAGAAACAGCAACGGAAACACCAGAAGAAACGACTAGCGAGTCG
>NZ_LNDC01000129.1:0-2672 GCF_001870905.1 Geitlerinema sp. PCC 9228 | reverse complement strand
GCTGAGTCGGAAGCGACGGCAGAAACAGCAACGGAAACACCAGAAGAAACGACTAGCGAGTCGGCGGCTGAGTCGGAAGCGACGACGACTCAAAGACGCAATCCTTTCAGTAGCATATTTTCCCGCATCACGGGATTGTTTGGCGGTTCTAAAAAAATTTCCATTTCCTCTGAGGTGGAATCCGAAACCCAATCCTCAGAAAGCGAAACAGCGGCTGTGACGGAAACTACCGAAACGCCGTCGGAAACTGCCGAAACCGAATCACAAGCTACCACACCTGCTGAGACAGAAACCGAATCTCAAACAGAAGCGAAAACACAATCGGAGACAGACAGCTTAGCGTCAGCTACTTCAGAAACCACGACGGAAACTACCACGGAAACCACCACTGAAGACACGCAAGCCAGCAGCGACCAAGAAATAGCAGAGGAAACGAAAAAGGATTCCAGCGAGGAAACGTCTTCTACGGCGGAAACGACGAAGGAAACGGAGGAAAGTAGCAGTCAAGAAAGCCAAAAAAAACGATAATGAGGATAAAAGCGATCGCAGTTCCTCGTCTTCTTAGTAGGTAACCGCAAGTAGCGGATTTTCGGTAGTTAGCCAACCATAACGCGATGTCTGATGGGGAGAGAAATGAGAGAAACGCGCAATTTGCCTTTCTTTGGTCGATCTCCATTTTTTTATGGTTTTCTCGCGATCGCACCATTTCCTTAATAATCTGCAAGAGATCGTAGAAACTTTTTTATAGAGGGGCAACGCGTGAGCGCCTCTACCAGGAAATTGACCCATTCCATACAATCGTTGTTTTTTAGAAATGGTATAGTATAAGTTTTTTTCGGTTGTATGTTGGCTGGAAGATTGCTGATGGCATTTTTTCTATAAAATTATGCCATCAATTTATCTCTATATCTCTTTTGATACGGAGATGTATACAGAACATGAATTGGAAAAAACAAGGGGAGATTGCCCCTACAGAAAACTTGTGGTTTCCCTACATCGGCTTTGGTGTAAATCACTTTTTTTAAGAAATACCTGGAAAACTATAAAACAATATCAAAGAATACAAATATTTTGCGGTAGTGTTACTTAGTCATAGATTGAGGGCACCTTAAAACCAAGCATCATACAAGAACGTAATGGAGACACTTCCATGAGTTTTCTCGTCGCATTTGTTACAACTTGGGTGTTGCCTGGCTTGAGCTTGGTCTTTAGTTTTATTGTTCCCCTCATTGGTTCGCTCTTGGGATTTGCCGTATCCCGAATTCCCAAAATCCCCACTTATATTAAGTTGTTGCGTTTGATCTACGGAGATTCTGCTTCCGAGTCTCAGGTACGCAAATATGTTACCGCTTCTCTGTTGATGGTGGGTAGCATTGTCACGTTTCTGACCTGGTCGGTGTTTCCCTCCCTTGCCGTTCCTGTGGTAGGACCGATTCTCAATGCGATCGCGGCCATTTTGGCACTTGTGGTTATTTTAACCTCTCTAGAACTAATTTTTAGCTACAACCAAGGGTACTACCAGCAAAAACTGCGACAGGCAGCGCCAGAAATAGTGGATGATACCCTCGAAGACATCCAAGAACTATCCAAGATTTTTGGTAAATCCTGGAAAAAGCTGCTGAAAAAGATTGAGGAGGTTTTGCTTAAAATCAATCAAAACCTAGAGAAAGAACTAGAAAAACATCCAGAAGCCAAAGCAAATTTCAGCAAATTCCTAGAGAAAAGCCTCCAGGGTCTGCTTTCCTATATCGGTCAAACCGAGATTCAACCGGCCTCTTTGCAAGACCAAAAAATAGAAGAATTCAAACAGAAAGCCACAGATGCTTTGTCACCCTGGGCAAAAGTAAGTGGCAGTTTGGCTGAAGGAGGAGTAGCTGGCGGACTTACTGCGATTGGCGGTCACGCAGCAGCTGGTGCCACTTTTGCTCAAGCTGGGTTTTGGACATCCGTACAAGGTGCTTTGGGACTATCCAGCGGTATTGCTGTAGGCGCTACAACTTTTTCCTTACTGACGGTTGCTGCCCCCATTGGCTTGGGTGTAGCAGCTGGCTTGGGGGTTTCCAAGGGCGCTTTGTACTTACGAACCACAGCGGAAAGGCGCAAAATGAGTGGTTTTATGGGAGATATTCTCATATCGGCCTTGCCCATGGCTTGGGTCGATGGTGTTTTGACGCCCGGCAAGCGCCACGTATTTGATTGTTTGCTAGCCGATCCGCTGATGCTACAGCGCGATCGCGATCGGGTTTATCAAAGAATCGACCAACCAGTCAGTTTTGACGAAAGCCTCACCACCGACTTAATGTTTGACGAACCGAGCCGTCAAGTCAGCGATGTCAAAAGCGAAAAAGAACAACTTAAACAACGGTATCTCCTTTGCGTCGCTTGGGAAGTTGCCCAGGCAGATGGTAGCATTTCCCAGCCTGCCATCGACCTGCACAATCGCATGGCGCGAGTTTTTAAAATTCCCGAAACCGAAGTTCGAGAACTCCGCCGCTTGATGGTATCAAAACCGTTAGGAACTCCTGTATCGCTTCTAAAATAAAAAAATTCGCCAAAATTCAGGGGGAAACTCTATTCCCCCTGCTAGCTTCTGCTACTTCCTAATAGGTGATTTACTGGACAATAATTGACTTTTATTGACTTGATAGTCGTAGCCATCTTTCTTAAAGATT
>NZ_LNDC01000128.1 GCF_001870905.1 Geitlerinema sp. PCC 9228 | reverse complement strand
CAGGTGATTCTAGACAGCCAGTGCGGCGGACGCAAAAAGCCGAAATAACATTGGCGAGGAAAACTTAACCCGCAAACAGCGGAGCGTATTCCCACAACCACGGGAAGTCAGAATAACCAACGAAACACAAGGGTGCATCGGTAAAAAGAAAAAATAGCTATCGAACATTGTTTCTATTTACAGGCAATTGCTCTACCGAGAGGGGTTTCCCATGACTACAAAAACACAAAGTTGTTTTAAGGGAGAAAATTTAGAATTACTACGACAGTACCAGCACTCTCCTTCCACAGAACTGCGCAACCAAATCGTGCAGCGAAACTTTGGTTTGGTGCGCAAGGAAGTGTATCACTGGATGCAGCAGTGTACGGAAAGCTACGACGACTTGCTGCAAGTTGGCTGTTTGGGGTTAATTCGAGCCATCGAGCGTTTCGATCTTTCCAAAGGCAACGCATTTAGTTCCTTTGCCATTCCCTACATCCGTGGTGAAATCCAACATTACCTGCGCGACCAAAGTTCTTCGGTACGCATTCCCCGTCAGTGGCTCAACCTGCAAAGAAAAGCCACCACCGTGCGGCAAAAATTGCAAGAACAACTGCACCGCTTCCCCACCGATGCAGAAATTGCGGCGGAATTGGGGGTCTCCGTGAGCGAGTGGCAGGATGCGAAACTTGCCTGTCAAAACCGTTCCCCCCTGAGTCTCGATGCCCCAGTTACCGACGAAGAAGAGGAAACCACCTCTTTGGGCAGTTTGGTTCCCGACGGTCACTATCGCAGCTTCCAGCTAGCCCAAGAGGATAAAATTCGCCTGCAGCAATCCCTCGCCCATCTAGAAGACATGACCCGCAAGACAGTGGAGTTTGTCTTTTTGTACGATCTTACCCAAAAGGAAACGGCCGAACGTTTGGGTGTTAGTGTAGTAACAGTGTCCCGTCGCGTCAAAAAGGGTTTGGCGTCCATGAAAAAATTCATGGGATTGATGGAAGAAGAAGGGTAGGAACATTCAGCCAATTGTCGCACCATGTCCCGATAGCCCCTAAAGATGTCGTGCTTTGTCATACCACCGCTGATTTTGACGCTTTGGGCGCAGCGGTTGGTTTGACGCGCTTGGTTCCCGGTGCCAAAATTGTGCTAACCGGAGGCTGCCATCCGGGGGTACGTGATTTTTTGGCGCTGCATCGCGATGAATATGCCCTCATCGAACGGCGGGCGGTCAATCTTAAACAAATACGCCACATTTGGGTGGTGGATACCCAACGACGCCACCGTCTAGGCAAAGCAGCGTCTTGGCTGGATTTACCAAATATTGAAATTACTCTCTACGACCACCACCAACAAGACAGCAACGATTTGGGTGCTACCCACACGCACATCGATACGGTAGGGGCTGCTACTACGCTGGTGGTGGAACAATTGCAAGCTAGGGGTGCTTCCCTCACGCCGGCAGAAGCGACGGTGATGGCGTTGGGGGTCCATGTGGATACGGGGTCGCTAACCTTTGACGGAACTACTGCCCGGGATGCTAGGGCGGTGGCTTGGCTGCTGGAACAGGGGGCTAATGTAAGTGCGATCGCGAATTATGTGGATCCGGGCTTGTCGGGCAGGCTGCAGCAACTGCTTAAAATAGCCCTGGAAACGCTACAAACCGAAACCATCTACAGCTACGAAATTGCTTGGGTATTGCTGGAAACCGACGATTACGTACCGGGGCTATCCAGCTTGGCTTCCCGGTTGCTGGAACTGACAGAAGTAGATGCTCTGATTTTGGCGAATGTCTACGCCGCTAGCGACGATGGCAACAACCTGCGTACCACGTTGATTGCCCGTTCGCGTATTGAAGGAACCGATTTAAACCAGTTGTTGGCGGCTTTGGGAGGTGGCGGTCACAGCCAAGCCGGTTCGGTGACCATGCGCTGCCAAGATCCACAGGAGGCTTTAGAGGATTTTCTCCAACAATTCAAAGCACAAATTCTCCCACCCCTGTCGGCGCGGGATTTGATGTCTTCGCCGGTACGTACCATTCGCCCCCAAACCACGGTGGCAGAAACGCAACGGATTTTGCTACGCTACGGGCATTCGGGTTTGTGCGTGGTGGATGAGCGCGATCGCTTGTGTGGCGTTATTTCCCGCCGCGATATCGATTTGGCGCTGCACCATGGGTTCGGTCACGCCCCGGTCAAAGGCTACATGACGACCCATTTGAAAACCATTGCCCCCAATACCCCCCTGCCAGAAATTGAAAATTTAATGGTCCGCTACGATGTGGGGCGGTTGCCGGTAATGGAAAATGGCGAGTTGCTGGGCATTGTCACCCGCACCGATGTTTTGCGACAGTTGCACGGCGAGCGAAGCAAAACCACAACTAGTTCTCCCAACCAAGTCGATACTTCTCCCTCCACTTGCCCGCTGCCCACTACCATGCAAACTTATTTGCGCGATCGCTTATCGCCGCAGGTTTGGGAACTGCTCTCAGTAGCTGCCCGATTGGCTGCTGAAAAGGGCTGGCATTTGTATTTGGTAGGTGGGGCTGTGCGCGATGTTTTGCTATTGCAATCGGAGGCAGAAAACACTTCCCATCAAAATTCCCAATGGCAATTGCCGCAAATTACCGATATTGACTTGGTGGTGGATGGCTTTCACCGGGCTGTCACCCCCAAAGCTGGTGTGGAACTGGCGAAAGCCCTGCAAAAAATATATTCGACAGCACGCTTGGATGTACACGGGCAATTTCAAACTGCTGCCCTGCTGTGGCATCAAGACCCGGTGATGGATTCGGTGTGGCTGGATATTGCCACTGCCCGTACGGAGTTTTATCCCTATCCCGCTGCCAACCCGGAAGTGGAAGCTAGTTCCATCCGCCAAGACCTGTATCGCCGGGATTTTACCATCAATGCCCTGGCGGTCTGTCTGACGCCGCCACAGTCGGGGCAACTCATTGACTTTTTCGGCGGTTTGGAGGATTTGCAGGAAGGGAAAATTCGGGTTCTCCATCCCAATAGTTTTATTGAAGACCCAACGCGGATTTACCGGGCGGTGCGGTTTGCGGTGCGTTTGGGGTTTGAACTGGAAGAGCAGAGCATTCGCTACATTCGCTATGCGATCGACAGCGGCGTCTACGAACGAACGGTGATGCAGAATCCCCGCGCTCCGGCTTTGGAAACTCGCTTGAAAATGGAGTTGAAATATATTTTGCAGGCACCTTACGGGTCTTGGGCGCTGAAGGTGTTGGGGGATTTGGGGGCGCTGCGTTGCATCCATCCCCAGCTGGTATTGAGCGATCGCGTGTGGCATCAAATCCGCTACCTGCAACGGTTATGGCACTATCTGACCCACCGGTCGCCGGGGATAGAACAAACGCAATCGGGAAAAATTGAACTTTGGCTGCTGCTGTTGGAGGTATTGCTATCGCCGCTAGCGGGCAAGGAGCGTGTGGTTACTGCACGCAAGTTACAGTTAAGCGATCGCAGTATCGAACGTTTGTCTGAGTTGGATGACAACAAGCATAGCATTTGGGAAGCCTTACCCCAGTGCCAATGCCCCAGCGAAGTGGTGCGATCGCTTTCTGGATACGATATTCAAACTTTGCTTTTGGTAGGTATCCAAAGTTCCCGTGGGCTGCGCCGTCAAATTTGGCACTATTTAACCTATCTTTCTCAGATAAAATCCTTACTCAACGGTCGCGATCTCAAAGAGTTGGGATACAAACCGGGACCCATTTTCCGCCGGATTTTGGAGGATGTTTTTGCTGCCACGGTGGATGGGGTCTTTGCCCGTGCTGGCGACGAAAAACAACAGAAGGAAGCCGCGATCGCTTTTGTGCGCCAACGCTATCCTACAGAAACAGCAGAATAAATCAGTTTTCCCGCTCCATTAAATCAATTTTGGCAAACAAGAATGCACCATACTTCCAGAGGCCAACAGGGACAAAATTTCGATAACATTCTGTAGGCATTGAGGGTTTCGGTCGAGAAATAGAATTTGGTATTAAAATAAACGTAATGGTCGTCCTGGAAAGGAAAATGCCGGTCATTTTGTATTTCCAATTACAAATGCCATCGCTTCTAGGGGAGTCGCTTGTGGTAGCGAAACGAACATAGAAGGTACCCTAAGGAAACCGCCGTCCAAGAAAAAATAACCAAAGCGATAGGTAGTGGAATTGGGGATGCTATTTTCCCCAAAATGAGTTTGCAACTGAGTTTTCTCGTTGAGAACGTTGACATTTTCCGGTGCATCAAATGTCGTTTCTCGTTTTCCTCCAGAACCGCCTACTGCTGGTAACAAAAATGACGATCGGATATCTATTGGATCTCTTGATTCCGTAGGAGACGGCAACGATCGCACCTAAGACGCAAAACCAGCGATTTGCCAACCAAGGAACGCAGCAAAATCTTCAAACTTCAGTATTTCATGACATTGTCCGCTCATTTCCGATTGGGAGGTATGTATTTTATGTCTGGGGAATTCTGGCGAATTTGGTGGCACAAAATTTTCCGGTCGTGGCCATGTTACGGTGCCACAGACCCAACCACCAAAAACCGCTTTGACCGTCCACAAAACTTGAACTACGTGAATAAAAACAAGCTTCTCCCAGACATATGGCGATCGCTGCTGGCAACATTGCCCGTAACAGTCCGCCGTCAGGTTTTTTTTAAAATCAAAAAACTGCTTTCTCAATCAGTCAAATCCTCCCAAAATAAAGGCCTTTCTGGGAAACCCCAAACCAACGTGCCTCAAAACCAACACTGGCACACTTGGTGGCGTACTTGGTTTGCCAACCATCCTCTGCCAGAACCAGACTTCCAGCATCCCTTATTCAACGCCAGCCCAGCCTTTTTAACCGCCATAGACAAATCGGGGAAAATCCTGGCCATGAATGATACCATGCTACGGAAACTGGGATATTCCCGTAGAGAAGTTATCGGTCGGGATTATTTATCCCAGTTCGTTCCGGAAAGCGACCGAGATGTTTTAGCTCAAATTTTTCAAAAACTAAGCCAAAAAAATGAAACCACCCAAAACTGCAACCGAGTTTTAACCAAAAACGGTCAGGAATTGCTGGTACAATGGCACGGCAAACCCATCTATGACCCCCAGTCCCAACAGATTCTGTATTTTTTTGGATTAGGTATTGATATTACTGAAAAAGAACGAGCAGAAGATGAAGTCCATCTTTTGCAGAAAATTATCCATCAAGTTAGCGAAACTAACCACTGGGAAGATACTCTAAAAATCTCATTACGGCTGATTTGTGAATTTACTGGTTGGGATTTTGGCGAAGCGTGGTTGCCCGTACCTGGGAGAAATCAGCTAGAGTATGCTACAGCTTGGTACGATCGGAATTCCCGGCGACTGAGTGACGGTAACGCCCCCATGTGGGAGCATTTAGCGGAATTTCATCGCCTCAGCACCCAATTTTGCTTTTTGCCTGGGCAGGGATTGCCAGGTCGGGTGTGGATTTCGCAACAACCGGAGTGGATTCGCAACGTATCAACCGCCTCATCGCTGGAATTTCACCGACAAGCGCTCGCATCGCAATGCGGTTTCAAAGCCAGTTTTGGGGTTCCGGTTTTAAAAAACGGTCAAGTGCTGGCGGTTTTGGTGTTTTTCACTGTTTCCTACCAGGAGGAAGACACGCGGTTGTTGAAATTAATTTCTTCAGTAGCGTTGCAATTGGGTGGCGTCTTCCAACGCCAGCAAGCAGAAGCCAACTACCGCCACATCTTTGAAAACGCTGTCGAAGGCATTTTTCAGACCACCTTTGACGGTCGCTATATTGGTGCCAATCCTTCTTTGGCTGCTATTTACGGCTACGATTCCCCCGAACAGTTAATGGCAGAACTCACCAATATTGGCGAACAGCTTTACGTCAATCCCCAACGCCGGCAAGAGTTTATCCAGCTATTGGAAAAACACAATGTGGTCTCCGATTTTGAATCCCAGATTTACTGCCGCGACGGGAGTATTATTTGGATTTCCGAATTTGCACGTGGGGTGCGCGATGCTAGAGGTCAGTTGCTGTATTACGAAGGATCGGTAGTGGATATTACCCAGCGCAAGCACAGCGAAGAACAACTGCGCTACTATGCCTGCCACGATTCCCTAACGGGATTGGTCAACCGCGATCGCTTTATGGAAAAACTCGACGAAGCCATCCAGGCGTTGCAAGCACAACAAATATCGGGATTGGCGGTTTTATTTTTAGATTTAGATAGATTTAAATATGTCAACGATAGTTTGGGACATTATATAGGCGATCGCTTGCTGCAAGAACTCTCCCAACGGCTGCGGAATTGCCTGCGCATCGGAGATACCCTTGCCCGATTTGGCGGCGATGAATTCACCATTGTAGCTACCGAAATTAGCGACCTGCGCCAAGCAATTGCGATCGCAGTGCGCATTCAAGATACATTAAACCATCCATTTCCCCTTGAAGGTCACGAAGTCTTTGCCAGAGCCAGCATTGGCATTGCTTGTAGCGTAGGCAAAACTTGTTCTCCCGCTTGCCAACCAGAAGATTTTCTGCGGGAAGCCGATACCGCCCTATACTATGCCAAAAACCAAGGAAAAAATGGCTATGCCGTATTCGACGAAACCATGCGGTTGGTTGCCATGCGGCGCTTGCAGTTGGAAACGGATTTGGGTCGGGCTTTGGCGAATCAAGAATTTCAACTATACTACCAACCCATTGTCGAACTAACCACCCACCGCATTGCGGGTTTTGAGGCGCTACTGCGCTGGCAAAACTTGCAGCAGGAGTGGATTTCGCCGGCAGAATTTATCCCCGTTGCGGAGGAAATGGGCATCATCGAACCCTTGGGGGAATGGGTATTGCAGGAAGCCTGCCAGCAGTTGTATCGGTGGCAGCAGTACGATCCATCTTTAACCATGAGCGTCAATTTATCCAGCAAGCAGCTAATGCCCGAGTTGGTGGATGGGGTAGATCGAATTCTCAAAACGACAGCCATTGACGGTCAAAGTTTAAAATTGGAAATTACTGAAACGGTGCTGATGTCTGATATCGAACGGGCGATCGCCATTCTTAACGAACTGAAAAAACGGCAAATTTCTTTGTGTATTGATGATTTTGGTACGGGATACTGTTCTTTAAACTATTTGCATCGCTTTCCCTTCGATGTCGTCAAAATCGATCGCTCCTTCGTGTCTGCCATTGCCACCAACAGCCGCCATGGCAAGATTCTCCCTGCTATTGTTAGTTTAGCCCGCAATTTGCAAATGCAAGCGATCGCAGAAGGCATCGAATCCCTACCGCAAGTGCGCCAACTGCAAAAGCTACAATGCCGCTACGGGCAAGGCTACTTTTTCTACAAGCCTATGCCCGCCCAGGTGGTAGAAAACCTCCTCAATGCAACCATAGCCAAAGAATCCTAATTTATAGAAAATGGGGAATGATTGTCGTTTGCATCACGAGGTAAAAACACCATGCGCGTATTGGTCATGGGCGGCACCCGCTTCATTGGCGTTTATCTGACCCAAATTTTGGTGGCAGAAGGTCACGAAGTGGTTTTATACAACCGCGGTAACCAACCCTCTCCCGTGGAAGGAGTTCGAGAAATTCACGGCGATCGCACCGATGCCAGTTCCCTCCAAGAGAATTTAGCTAGCGAACGGTTCGACGCCATTTTTGATAACAACGGTCGCAAATTGGAAGACACCCAACCCCTCGCCGATTTGTTTCAAGGGCATATCCAGCATTTTGTTTACGTTAGTTCTGCCGGGGTTTACCAACAATCCGACCAAATGCCCCACAAAGAAGAAGACCCCATCGACCCCAACAGCCGCCACAAGGGCAAATTTGACACCGAATCCTATCTAGCGGAAAAAGGAATTCCCTTTACCGCCGTACGCCCGGTGTACATTTACGGGCCTCAAAATTACAATCCTGTAGAGAGTTGGTTTTTCGATCGCATTGTGCGCGATCGCCCCATTCCCGTTCCTGGCAATGGCATGCACATTACGCAACTGGGTCATGTTAAAGATTTGGCTAGGGCAATGGTATGCGTTCTGGGCAACCCCAAAGCTGTGGGGCAGGTGTACAATGTTTCTGGCGATCGCTACGTAACTTTTGACGGGTTGGCGCGCGCTTGTGCGATCGCAGCGGGCAAATCTCCGGAAGATATCAAAATCGTGCATTACGACCCCAAACAATTTGACTTTGGCAAACGCAAAGCCTTTCCCTTACGGGTGCAACATTTCTTTGCCGATACTTATAAAGCCAAGAAACAATTGATTTGGGAACCGGAATTTGACCTGATTGCCGGCTTGCAAGATTCCTGGAAAAACGACTACCTTGCCCAAGGCAAAGATAAGGCAGAGGTGGATTTTTCCATGGATGAAACCATTTTGCAAGGTATGGCAGTTAGTTAGTGGGGGGTTGACCGCTTGCTGGGCGCGGCCAAACATAAACCATTCCAGAGATAGCCGTTAGCAAAACCGCCAGCCAAAATACAACCAAACCAGGAAAACGCCAAGTTTCTGGTAGGGGAGCAACCAAAAGGGCAACCGCAGCTATTTGCGTAACTGTTTTGAGTTTGCCCAAAAAGTTGGCTCCCCGGATTTCTGCTTGATTTACCCGCCAGCCAGCAATGCCCAACTCCCGCGCCACAATCAGAAAGACCCCCCAGGCAGGAATGCTTCCTAGTTCCACCAAACACAGCAATGGTGCCAAAACCAGGAGTTTGTCTACCAGAGGGTCGAGAAATTTCCCCAAATCGGTAACTTCATTGCGGCGGCGCGCCAGGTAACCATCTACCCAATCTGTGGCTGCCGCTAGTAAAAAAATACCTGTACCCCACCAGCGTTGGGTAGGCGTGGGGTCAAAAAGCAGATATAAAAGCAAGGGAACGCCCAAAAGTCGGGAAAGGGTAATCCAGAGGGGTAAGTTCATAACTTTCTTTTTGGGGAGAGATAGTTAGAAAATAGAAGCGATCGCCGCAACCATTTGTGGGATGCGCAATATTCCAACCATCTAAATTGATTTCCTAAAAGAATTTTGTCGGGTGGGCACCGCCTACCTTACTTTTATAATCTCTTAAAAATAAGAACACCAATCGCTCCAACCACCAACGTAGAGCTTGCGATTGCGAACGCCTGCAGCTTCCATAGAAAGCAAATTGACGCAGGCAGTGACCCCAGAACCGCAATAGACGATCGCTTCATCCGCCGCACCGATATTCTGCCAGCGTTTTTGTTGTTGTTCTATAGGCAACAGTTCGCCATCGTCGTTGGTAACATCTTTCCAAAAATAATTGACAGAGGTGGGAATGGTGCCGGCAACCGGGTCGATGGGTTCCGTTTGACCCAAATAGCGATCGCGCGATCGCGAATCTACCAAAATTTGATCCTGGGAAACTTGAGCTTGCTGCACGTAGGCACGATCCACCACCATTTCCAGTTGCAGCTGGGGCACAAAATCTCCCGTCTTAGGTTTTTGGGGAATCTCTGCACTGGTGGGATAGCCAGCCCTTTGCCAGCCAGACCACCCACCATTGAGAACCGCCACCTGGGGGTGACCCATATACCGCAGCAGCCACCACAGCCGCGAGGCAAAAGCAAATTTAGAATCGTCATAGGCAACCACCATAGTCTCCTGGGAAGTAATCCCCAGGGCAGCAAGCTTTGGCGCCAATTGGTCGGTATTGGGCAAAGGGTGGCGACCGCCGTGTTTTTGTGGCTTGCTGGATAAATCCCGGTTCAAATCCAGGTAAAACGCCCCCGGAATGTGGGCTTGTAGGTATTGCTGGTATCCCCACTCCGGTTCGGCAAGGGAAAAACGACAGTCTATCACCACCGGCTTGCCGGTAGGGTCAGCGTCTGGTTTCTGGTATAGCTGCTGGTAAAGCCACTCAGTGGAAACCACAAGATGGGGATACATGGGGCTATTGGTAGGTATTGGCAAAACAGTTGGCAAACAATTCGACAAACCAACGACAAAAGCACTATCAATATGTCGAGGAACGTGCCTTTGCCCGAAACACCAGCAGAATTAGCTGGCAAAAGGGGTTCGTTGCGACTCGGTGGCTAGGGTACCGCGCAAACGCAACAAACCTAAAGTTTGTCCCAATTTTAACGGCAACAGGGAAACCCCTTCGAGTTGGGATTGTACCCAACCGTCCCCCCAGTACCACTCGTGGAAACCGTCAACACCTTCACTGAGAATCACGCGCAGGTAATCGGAACGGGCAGCTTCCACGTAATGGGAAATGATAATGGGTCCGACCCAGCTTTTGAAGGTCAAGCCAGGTTCCAGGCGTTCCGGCAATCCCGAAATCTCGATAATCCCATTGTACCAGCGTTGCAGCCGTTTTGGTTCCAGCAAACACTGTGCGATCGCCTCTGGTGATGCTTCCACTTCAATGCGTAAATGGCTCTGTTGAAAAGTACCCAGCATAAAAACAAAATTCCTCTATTAGGCAATATCAAGCTAACAAAAGACCAACAAACGCTTTATAGCATCCCCAACCAGTAGCATAGCAAACGTATCTTGAAAATCTCCCATCTCCTCCCTCTGCTAGTTCTTCAAGTAAAACTTTCGGTAGCTTGGAATCCCCGTCGCTTTAGCGCGGGGAGGAAAAGCGCCTCGTGGGGCTTTAGCCCCATT
>NZ_LNDC01000127.1 GCF_001870905.1 Geitlerinema sp. PCC 9228 | reverse complement strand
AATCTTCAAGAAAGATGGCTACGACTATCAAGTCAACAAAAGTCAATTATTGTCCAGTAAATAACCTATTAGGAGGTAGCAGATGGCACAACTGGAAACCAGAACGGAACCCATGGTCATCAACATGGGTCCGCACCATCCTTCCATGCACGGTGTTTTGCGGTTAATCGTCACCCTTGACGGGGAAGACGTTGTTGACTGCGAACCAGTCATTGGCTACTTGCACCGTGGCATGGAAAAAATCGCCGAAAACCGAACTAATGTCATGTTCGTCCCCTACGTAAGTCGTTGGGACTACGCAGCGGGGATGTTCAACGAAGCGATTACCGTCAATGCACCAGAACGCCTGGCCGACATTGAAGTTCCCAAACGCGCCAGCTACATCCGGGTCATCATGCTGGAACTCAACCGCATCGCCAATCACCTGCTGTGGTTGGGTCCGTTTATGGCGGATATTGGCGCGCAAACGCCATTTTTCTACATTTTCCGGGAACGGGAAATGATTTACGACCTGTGGGAAGCCGCCACCGGTCAGCGGTTGATTAACAACAACTACTTCCGCATTGGCGGTGTGGCAGCGGACCTTCCCTACGGATGGCTGGAAAAATGTGAAGACTTCTGCGACTATTTTGACGAAAAAGTAGACGAGTACGAACGTCTGATTACCGACAACCCCATTTTCCGCCGCCGTCTGGAAGGGGTAGGCACCATCACCCGCGAAGATGCCATCAACTGGGGAGTTTCCGGACCCATGCTGCGTGCTTGTGGCGTGAAATGGGACCTGCGCAAGGTAGACCATTACGAGTGCTACGACGAACTGGATTGGGAAATTCATACCGAAACTGCCGGCGATTGCTTGGCCCGGTATTTGGTGCGGATTCGAGAAATGCGCGAGTCCGTGAAAATTATCCGTCAGGCTATTAAAAATATTCCCGGCGGTCCGTTTGAGAACCTAGAAGCCAAACGCATGGCAGAAGGTCCCAAATCTGAGTGGAACAGCTTTGACTACCAGTTCGCTGCCAAGAAAATTCCGCCGACGTTCAAAATTCCCGAAGGCGAACACTACGTTCGTTTGGAAACTGGCAAAGGCGAGTTAGGTATTTTCCTGGTTGGCAACAACAATGTCTTTCCCTGGCGTTGGAAAATTCGTCCGCCGGATTTCAATAACTTGCAGGTCTTGCCCCAGCTTTTGCGCGGCGTCAAGGTAGCCGATATTATGGCTATTTTGGGCAGCGTTGATGTCATTATGGGGTCGG
The DNA here is from genome assembly GCF_001870905.1 of Geitlerinema sp. PCC 9228. Taxonomy (NCBI): domain Bacteria; kingdom Bacillati; phylum Cyanobacteriota; class Cyanophyceae; order Geitlerinematales; family Geitlerinemataceae; genus Geitlerinema; species Geitlerinema sp. PCC 9228. The sequence goes on along the minus strand of NZ_LNDC01000127.1, from coordinate 13,396 downwards.
TAGACCGCTAAGCCATTGCGGGAAGCGAAGGAGGAAAAATCCCCTATTTCTTTCTTGTTTCCCAATGAAAATTCTCTTGATTAGAAGGGGGTAGGGTGGGCAATGCCCACCCTACTTTTTATTTAAAAAATATTATGAGCAGCAATACAGAATATTCTCAATTTCAAGATACTTCTAATCCCAATCTATGCCAAGAAATTACCCAAAGAATTCAGCGATCGCATCAAAATCGCATTTCGTTTGCTGAATATATGGATTTGGCTCTATACCACCCCCAATATGGTTATTATGCCCGAATTGGCGATACCAAAATTGGTACTGGTGGCGATTTTATGACTTCTCCCCATCTGGCCGTGGAATTTGGCAGTTGTCTGAGCAAACAAATTTACGAACTGTGGAAACTTTTAGGAAAACCAGAACCGTTTCATCTTGTAGAAATGGGAGCGGGTCAGGGAAAATTGGCTGTAGATATTTTAGATTATTTACAACACCAACATCCCGATTTATTTTCAGTTTTAAATTTTATTATTATTGAAAAATCGACAGCCATGCGCGATTTGCAAAAACAAAAATTAGAAAAATGGCTGGATAAAATTTCTTGGTCTTCTTGGGATGAGATTGAAGAGAATTCCTTGGTTGGTTGTTGTTTTGCCAACGAACTCGTGGATGCGTTTCCCGTTCACCAAATTGTTCGCCAAGATGGAAAATTGCAAGAAATTTACGTAACCACCAACGACAGCAGCGAAGGAAGTCCATTTGTTTCCCAAATCGGAGAACCTTCGACACCCCGTTTGTCGGAATATTTACAATGGTTGGGAATTGATTTGGAAAGTTCCAACTATCCAGAAGGTTATTGCAGCGAAATTAATTTAGCCGCTTTGGATTGGTTGGCAACAGTAGCCAAAAAATTGCAGCGGGGATATTTGATAACCATCGACTACGGACATTCCACGCAACGGTATTACAGTCCCCAACGTCCCCAAGGTACCCTACAGTGTTACTACCAACACAGATACCACGACAATCCCTACATCCATGTGGGCAATCAAGATATTACTGCCCATGTTAATTTTACAGCGTTGCAGCGGCACGGCGATGATTGTGGATTGCAAACGGTGGGGATGACCAAACAGGGGATTTTTCTGATGGCTTTGGGAATTGGCGATGCGATCGCTTCTTTACCAGCTACCGTAGGTCAAGATATCCAAAAACTCATCGAACGCCGCCACGCCTTGCACCAACTCATCGACCCCTCGGGAATGGGAAATTTTGGCGTATTGGTTCAGAGCAAAGAGGCTCCTAGTGGTAAATTAACAGGTTTGCCATAGGGAAATTGGGAGTGGGGAGATCGATCTTTCCGCTATATTTAGTGGGAAGTTTGCAGATCGAACCGGTTATAGCACTAAATATCTAGTTGAGTTAAAGTTAGTAGTTGCTGTAATGGTAGGATAAATTTTCCACCTAGTTCAGCAATTAGGATCCCTCAACAAGCTCAGGAACACCTTATGGTTCGAGAATTAGAGCGCTCCCAGCAACAAAAGCAAGAATTTCCTTCCAAGGCGACAGTGGCCCATCCTGTCTTTTACCGTACCTATAGCCGTCGCCAGGGAAATACCCGCGAAACCTGGAAACAAGTTTGCGATCGCACGATTAACGGTTTAATAAAACTCGGCAAACTCAGCGACGAAGAAGCCACCCTCGTTCGCCAGAAATTAGAAAATTTCCAATCCCTCCCCGCCGGTCGTTGGTTGTGGGTCGGCGGTACCGAATGGCTGGAACAACCGGAAAACTACCACGGTGCCTACAACTGCACCAGTACCAATGTGGTCGATTGGAAAGCCTTTGGCTTAATGATGGACCTAGCGATGCAGGGATGTGGTACTGGTGCTGTTTTGGAACCCCAGTACATCAACCAACTGCCCCCCATTCGCAACGAACTACAAGTAACCATTGCCGGCGAACTTGGTACGACCCCGGCATCGCAACGCCGCGAAAAAACCGAAGTTCAGATCCAAGGCAACAACGTCACCATCTACGTTGGCGATTCGCGAGATGGTTGGGTGAAGTCCTACCAATCCCTGTTGGAAATTGCCAGCGACGAACGTTTTTCTAACAGGGTAGAAGTAACAGTAGATGTGAGCGATATCCGTCCTGCCGGCGAACCCCTGAAAGGATTTGGTGGCGTTGCCAATCCTGTAAGACTTCCCGACCTGTATACCCGCTGTGCGGCGATTTTAAACAAAGCTGTGGGCAGACAGTTGAACGAACTAGAGTGCTGTTTGCTGATTGACGAAGCCGCTGTGGTGGTGGTTGCAGGCAACGTGAGAAGAAGTGCTGGCATTCGTCAGTTTCCAGCTGATTCTAATCTTTACAAGATGAACTTGTGGCAGCAAGGGGAAGATGGCAACTGGCGGATCGATCCCCAGCGAGATGCCCTGCGTATGGCGAACCACACCAGAGTTTACCATGGCAAGCCCAGTCGGGAAGAATGCATCGATGCGGTACGCAAGCAATTTTATTCTGGGGAAGGTGCCATTCAGTATGCACCAGAAGCGATCGCTCGCAGTAACGCGGATATTCTCGATCGACCAGAAATCAAACGAGAATTCTTAGAAATCTATAATTCTTTGGGCGTGGAAGAAGCCAAAAACTGGTTGCGGACCAACTATCCACAGATGTCAGATCGCGAAATCGAGCATCGCCTGCAGCGATATGGTCTCAACCCTTGCGGTATCCTTTGATTTTGCCGCCCCTGGCAGCAATGTCAGGTGCCAAAGCGGGTGAATTGCCGGAAACCCTAACGCAAAAGGCGAGGGCAATCGGCAGCCAAGCTAGCCGGGGCTTCGGTCGGCTAGAAGGTTCAGAGACTAGAGGGTGAGTCCCAACAATAATCCCTCCACGAGCGCCCGCCATCCCGAACGGGGATGAAGAGATAGTCCAATCCTGTAGGAAACTACAGATGTGATGGAAATCATTGGATCGAATTTCTTCTGTAATTTAAGCGAAGTACACCTTAACCAAATCGACCCCAACAACGACCAGGAACAAAAAGAAGCATTTGAAGCTGGCGCGATCGCAGTAGCGGCGTTGCTCAACCATCAATTTATCGAACCCCGCTACCAGGAAAGCCGGGAATTCGACCCCATTGTCGGCGTTTCCTTCACGGGATTGTTTGACTTTTTCGTTCATGCCTTTGGTGTGGACTGGTTGCGCTGGTGGGAAGCCGGACGACCGGAAACCGCACAGGGGCTGGAATACAAGCGTAAAGAACGGGAATATTTGAGCCGCTGGCGCGATATCGTGCATCAAAAAGTTTGGGATTATTGCACGCGCCACGGACTGAAAAAACCCAATCGTTGTACCACAGTACAACCTAGTGGAACCAAATCTTTGCTTACGGGAGCATCTCCGGGTTGGCATCCTCCCAAAGCCGCCCGTTTTATCCGGCGGGTTACCTTCCGTAAAAACGATCCAGTGGCGCTGGCTTGTATCGATTATGGTTACACAGTGGTGCCAGCACAGAGCGATCGCGATGAAAATGGCAACTTGCTCGACGATCCCTTCGATCCCCGCTGTACCGAATGGTTGGTGGAAATGCCGGTAGCTGTTTCCTGGGCAGACCTACCCGGTGCCGATGAGATTGACATCAGCAAATTCTCGGCTCTGGCGCAGTTTGACTTTGCCATGCAGGTGCAAAAATACTACGTCACCCACAACACCTCCTCCACCATCGAACTGCGGGAAAATGAAATCGAAGACCTGGGCAACGCCATTTATGAAGCCATTCAAAACGACGAAGGCTACATTTCCGCTGCCTTGTTGGCACGTTTTGACGCTCACCAGAGCTTTCCCCGGTTGCCTTTTGAACCCATCGAACGGTCTACCTACGAAGAGTTGGTACGCACCGCCGAACAACGCTGTCAAAACGACAACTTCCACGATGCTTTAAGCCGTTACGATTCGGCAGAATTTGGCGAGCAAGGTCCGGCTGGTTGCGATTCCGATAAATGTCTGTTTGAAAGCTAAACCAAACGCAAATAGGGGCGTTTCGCGAAACGCCCCGACATTTTTCTATGATTTTGCCGATTTTTCCCGTTTGAAATGGTAAATGGTCTGGGTTTGAAAGCGATCGCATATAGACCCAGGACGACGATCGAAAGAATACGTATGCCGTTCGATATTGGCGCGTAAATTGCGCATGGGGTCCACCCCCGTAGATACCAAAATTTCCAACTCTTCCACTTGCGGGTTGGCTGCCAAATCGTCCAAAATCGAAGCGATCGCTTTTAAATAGGGATGCTCTGGCTGAGCGAACCAATCCGGCGACGCCACTTGTGGCTGGTCCAACCCAATATGCACCGTCAGCGGCGACGTACCAAACACCGCTGCCACCACCGGTCGCGCTTCTTCCTGTACCAGCAAATTGTACTGCAACGCCAAAAAGCGGATTTTCTCCAAACGTTCGTATCGCTGTGCCGTTGTCAACGGTTCGTCGCTCCAGCGAATCGCTAAAGTCACCAAAAAAGTTTGCAGCAGCATGTGACCCAGCTTCTCCGCTTTTGTGGTTAAATAATTAATATTGTGAGGCGTTGCTTCGATTAACAGGGGCACCCGGTCCACCACTTCAATGCCATAACCGCGCAAACCAGCAATTTTTCGGGGATTGTTCGTCAAAAGGCGAATTTGCTTCACCCCCAAATCGCTGAGAATTTGTGCCCCCACCCCGTAATTGCGCAAGTCTGCCGGAAAACCCAAACTGTGGTTGGCTTCCACCGTATCCAATCCCATATCTTGCAGGGAATAGGCTTTTAACTTATTAATCAAGCCAATACCGCGCCCTTCTTGACGCAGGTAAACCACCACACCAGACCCCGCCGACTCAATGGTTTTCAAAGCCGCCTGTAGCTGCCGGCGACAATCGCAGCGCAAAGACCCCAACGCATCTCCGGTGAGGCATTCCGAGTGAACCCGCACCAAAACCGGATGGTGGGGAAAATCTTCCGGATTGCCTTTGACAATGGCCACGTGGTCGGAATTATCCAAACTGTTGTGGTAGCCGTAAATTTGAAAATGACCAAATTCCGTGGGCAATTCGGCTACAGTTTGCCGCCAGACAAAACGTTCGTGAGCCAGGCGATAGCTAATTAAATCGGCAATGCTGATAATTTTTAAATTATGGGTCTTGGCATAGTCCATCAGTTCCGGCAACCGCGCCATCGACCCATCGGGATTTTGGATTTCGCAAATAACCCCGGCAGGATACAACCCCGCCAAACGCGATAAATCCACCGCTGCTTCCGTGTGACCGGCACGTTTGAGAACACCACCAGAACGAGCGCGTAAGGGAAATATGTGACCGGGGCGGATTAAGTCTTCTGGTTTGGTATTGCTGGAAATCGCCGCTTGAATGGTACGCGAACGGTCTTCGGCGGAAATGCCAGTGCTAACGCCCAAATGGGGACCAGCATCGATACTGACAGTAAACGCCGTTTGATTGCTATCGCCACTGTTCGCCACCATCGGCGGCAAATCTAGTTCGTCTAGCCGCTCTCCCACCATTGACAGGCAAATCAATCCCCTGGCATGAACGGCCATGAAATTGATGACCTCTGGCGTCGCAAATTGAGCGGCACAAATGAGGTCTCCTTCGTTTTCTCGGTTTTCGTCATCGACCACAATGAGCGATCGCCCCTGCTTTAGGTCTTCCAGGGCACTTTCTACCGAGTCAAACTCGAATTGTTGGTTTTTGCTTTCTTCCACGGATCGATTCCGATGTTTAATAATCGCCTGTAAACTTTTTTAAAGCCTTCCTACTTGCGATTGTAGCTCGATTTGGTGGCAATGGATACGGTGGGTTTTGCGATGGGGCAATCATGAGAGTCTGGGGGCACCCTATCCTCCCACACGTCGCCTACCAAACCAATCTTGTAACAAATGCCGACAGTCTGACTCCAAAATCCCTCCCCAAACGCTGAGACGATGGTTGGAAAGGGCACTATCGGGAAGGTTGGCAACGGTACGAATGGCACCGGTTTTGGGGTCGTCGGCACCGTAGACCAATACCTGCAAACGCGCATGTACGATCGCGCCGGCGCACATGGGACAGGGTTCTAAGGTCACGTATAGCGTACAATCGGTTAAATAGCGATTTTGTTGTTTTTGCGTTGCTTGGCGAATGGCGAGAATTTCCGCGTGGGCGGTAGGATCGCGATCGCGTTTTTGTCGGTTGGTGGCTGCCGACACCAAAGAATCTTGCCCATCCACCACCACCGCCGCTACCGGAACTTCCCCGGCTTCCCCAGCAGCTACGGCTAATTCCACAGCGTATGCCATCCAGCGACGGTGGCGTTGGTAGGGTTGGTATTCGTTAGGCAGCAAACCCTTTAGAAGGCGCGCGCGATAGCATTTTGTCTAGCTTTTCTTCCCCATCAAGCTGGTACAGTTCGTCGCAGCCACCGATGGGTTCCCCATTGATGAAAATTTGCGGCACTTTGCGCCTACCTTGAGCGCGTTTGGCCATTTTTTCCCGGGCAGCTTCGTCTCCATCGATTTTATACTCGATAAAATCCACGCCTTTCCACCACAAAAGCAGTTTGGCGCGGATACAGTAGGGGCAAATTTGCCAGGTGTAGATTTCTACCTTGGCTTTAATCGATTCTGGATGGCGACCGAGTAGGCTATTGAAAAAATCAAACATCGTATCTGCTTTTAGAAAGTACTGGAATCAAGGGCTTTGCCACTGGATTTCCCCTATTCTAAAATATCGGTTCCTATCTCGGTGTTAGACTACCGAAAACCGCCGGTGGAAAATTTGCTGTGGGAATTTCTACCGATCGCGGCAAATGATACTACAATGCTGCCAACATTCTTTTGCTAGCATTCCGCCAGTAAAAAGTAAAACCAACGATTTTCGTTGTTTTCGTCACAATTTGTTCGGTCATACAAATGAAGAGGTAGGCAAAATGGGAGAGGACGGATTCATTACCGCTGCCATTGTAGGCGCTTCCGGCTATGGAGGCGTGCAATTGGTGCGGCTGTTACAAGAACATCCCCAGGTAAAAATCACCTATTTGGGAGGCGACAGCAGTGCCGGGAAATCGTTTGCCGAGTTATATCCCCATCTCGGTCATGTTGTCGATTTGGATATCGAACCAGTAGATGCAGATACCATTGCTGCTAAAGCTGAGGTGGTTTTTCTCTCCTTACCCAACGGCTTGGCTTGGCAAATGGCTCCCAAACTCTTAGAAAAAGGTTGTAAAGTTCTCGACCTCAGTGCCGACTATCGATTTTACGACCTGGCGACCTATCAAGCCTGGTATGGAGAACACCGTACCGACGAATCTGTAGCCGCTACTGCGGTGTATGGGTTGCCGGAACTCTATCGCGATCGCATTAAAAATGCCCAACTGATAGGATGTCCGGGATGCTATCCCACCGCTAGTTTGCTGGCTTTATCTCCGCTGTTCAAACAGGGATTGATTGTCCCCGATACCGCCATTATCGATGCCAAATCGGGAACTTCTGGTGCCGGTCGCAAGGCCAAAACCAATTTATTGCTAGCGGAAGCTGATAATAGTTTAGCGGCTTATGGCGTAGCGCGCCACCGTCACAGTCCAGAAATTGAACAAATTTGTACGGAACTGGCCGGTCACGAAATTGCCGTGCAATTCACCCCCCATCTAATTCCCATGGTACGGGGGATTTTGGCTACAGTTTATGCTACTTTGCGCGACCCGGGATTGGTACGGGAAGATTTGGTCACCATTTACAAGGCGTTTTACCGCCATTCTCCCTGGGTACGAATTTTGCCCGGAGGTACTTATCCCCAGACCAAATGGGCTTGCGGGACCAATTTAGCCTATCTTGGCATTGAGGTAGACCCACGTACCGGTCGGGTTGTGGTTATGTCTGCTATTGATAATTTGTTAAAAGGACAAGCCGGACAGGCGGTACAATGTCTGAACTTGATGATGGGCTGGCAGGAAACGTTGGGGTTGCCCCAGTTGAGCTTTTATCCCTAAATTTCGGTGTTGAATGTATTGACAAAAATCCCCTCTTGTGCTAAAGAGGGGAGGTTGCTAAAAAACTAGAAATATTTGCAGTTAGGCGTCAACGCGAGGACCAAAGCCGACGGCACCGGCATAGACAGCGCGATCGCCCAATTCATCTTCAATGCGCAGCAAGCGGTTGTACTTGGCAACGCGTTCGCTGCGGGAGAGGGAACCGGTTTTAATTTGACCGGCGCGGGTAGCTACGGCTAAATCGGCAATGGTGGTATCCTCCGTTTCGCCAGAACGGTGGCTGACAACCGAACGGTAACCATGGCGGTTGGCTAGGTCGATGGTTTCCAGGGTTTCGGTGAGCGACCCAATTTGGTTGAGCTTAATCAAAATGGCGTTACCAGAATTGGTTTCAATGCCTTTTTTCAACCGAGTGGGATTGGTGACAAACAAATCGTCGCCTACCAACTGTAGCTTGTTGCCCAGTTTTTGCGATAGGAGCTGCCAGTTTTCCCAATCTTCCTCGTACAGACCATCTTCAATGGAAATAATAGGATAGCGATCGCTCAACTGCCCCAAATAATCCACCAATTCCGCCGCCGAATGGGTAGAGCCTTCGTAAACATACTGACCGTCTTGGTAAAACTCATTGGCAGCTACATCCAGCGCCAAAGCCACCTGTTCTCCTGGTTTGTAACCAGCTCGTTCGATCGCCGCAATCAGAAACTCCAGTGCCTCCTGATTGGACCCCAAATTGGGCGCATAGCCGCCTTCATCGCCAACACCAGTGAGCAACCCTTTTTCATTCAAAACCTTGCTCAAAGAGGCAAAAACTTCCGCTCCCCAGCGCAAAGCCTCTTTAAAACTGGGCGCTCCCACCGGTACAATCATAAACTCCTGGAAATCCACATTGTTCGCCGCGTGGGCACCACCGTTTAACACATTCATCAGAGGAACCGGCAGCAAATTTGCCAGCGGACCCCCCAAATAGCGGTACAGTGGAATTTCCAACGCCTCGGCACTGGCTTTTGCCATCGCCAGAGACACCGCCAAAATCGCATTGGCACCCAAATTTTTCTTATTGTCAGTACCATCGCGATCGAGCATTTGATAATCCAGCGATGCCTGATTGAGCGCATCCTGTTCCGAAAGCATTGGTGCAATAATTTCGTGAACGTTGCGCACCGCTCTGGAAACCCCTTTACCGCTGTAGCGGCTGCTTTCGTCGTCTCGCAGTTCGTGTGCCTCAAACGTTCCCGTGGAAGCACCGCTGGGAACCTGTGCCACGCCAACCACACCGTTAAACAGGTGTACTTCTGCCTCTACTGTCGGTCTGCCGCGAGAATCGAGAATTTCGCGCGCGCGGATATCTGCTATAGCCGTATCGGAAATCATAAAAACATCCTCCCCATGTACGGTGAGCTAAGTCGAACCGTTGCCTGCTAGGATACGGGAAAAAATGCCTAGAAAGGAAGGATGTTCAACTTGTTTTTAGGTATTGCATGACATTGTCGGCAGCAACCTTGTCTGGTCAACACCAGGAGTCGATACAATAGGAAAGGGCCACCCAGCTCAGGATAAACAGCCAATTTTTGTTACGCTGTCACACACATTTGTATAGGATACAGCTGAAAAGGAAATTTAGTCGCGATGCAGCCAACCGATCCAGATAAATTTACAGACCGAGCTTGGGAAGCGCTCGTGGAATCGCAAGACATTGCTCGCAAATTTCGTTCCCAACAGTTAGAAGTCGAACATGTCATGCTCGCTTTGCTGGAAAATACAGAGCGAGCCACCACTATTTTGAGCCAAACCGGCGTGCAAGCCGAACGCATCCAGCAGGATTTGGAAAGATTTGCCAAGCGCCAGCCAAAAGTTGGCGTGGTTGAACAACTGTATTTGGGTCACGGTTTGGATGTGCTGTTGGATAACGCCGAAATTCAACGGGAAGAGCTACAGGATAAATGCATTGACATCGAACATCTGCTGCTAGCATTCCTAAAAGACGATCGCATCGGCAAACGGACTTGTAAAACCCTCAATCTCAACCGCGAAGATTTGGAAACGGCGGTTCAAAACTTGCACCGTACGGAAAAAGCCGCCGCCAGCAAGCAGAAATCGCGAGAAGAAGACGAAGAAACCGAAACCACCGAAGCGGAAGAAAGCAGCGAATCGTCTGAGGAGCAATCTACTTCCGCACTGGAGAAATACGGTCGCGACCTGACGGAAGAGGCGAGAGCTGGTAAATTAGATCCGGTAATTGGGCGCGATGAGGAAATTCGCCGGGTGATTCAGGTACTTTCGCGGCGTACCAAAAACAATCCTTTGTTGATTGGCGAACCCGGTGTGGGGAAAACGGCGATTGCTGAGGCGATGGCGCAACGAATTGTTAATGGCGATGTGCCGGAGTCTTTGAAAGACCGACAGTTGGTGTCTTTGGATTTGGGAAGTACCATTGCCGGTGCCAAGTATCGCGGCGATTTTGAAAAACGCTTGCGTGCGGTTTTGCGGGAGGTGGCGCTTTCCGACGGTCAAATTGTGCTGTTTATTGATGAGTTGCATACGTTGGTGGGAACTGGTTCTGGGTCGAACAGTTCCATGGATGCTGGTAATTTGCTCAAACCTATGTTGGCGCGGGGGGAACTCCGCTGTATTGGTGCGACGACGCTGGAGGAATATCGCAAGTATATTGAGAAAGATGCGGCGTTGGAACGTCGGTTTCAGCCGATTTTGGTGCGGGAACCTTCTTCGGAAGATGCGATTTCCATTTTGCGGGGGTTGAAGGAACGCTACGAGGTTCACCACGGTGTGAAGATTATGGATTCGGCGCTGGTGGCGGCGGCAACGCTGTCTAGTCGGTATATTAGCGATCGCTTTTTGCCGGATAAAGCCATCGATTTGGTGGATGAAGCGGCGGCGAAGTTAAAAATGGAGATTACTTCCAAGCCGGATGAGTTGGAGAGTGTAGAACGGCGGCTGATGCAGTTGGAAATGGAGAAACTTTCCCTGGAAGGCGAGGAAAAACACGCTCGTACTGGGGGATACAGCACCGCCAGCGATTCTCCTTCGGAGACGCTTCGCGATCGCTTGGAACGGATTCAATCGGAAATTCAGCAGTTAAGCACCACCCAGGAGAAATTAAATTCCCAGTGGCAGGATGAAAAACAACTGCTGGAAACCATCAATACCATCAAAGAAGAAGAAGACCAACTGCGGGTGCAAATCGAACGCGCCGAACGGGATTACGACCTCAACCGCGCCGCACAGTTAAAATACGGTCGTTTGGAAAAAATCCAATGCGATCGCGAAGAATACGAAGCCAAGCTGCTGAAGTTACAATCGGAAGGGTCCAACTTACTGCGCGAACAAGTCACCGAAGAAGACATTGCCGAAATCGTCGCCAAATGGACCGGCATTCCCGTAAATCGCTTGCTGGAGTCAGAGAAACAAAAACTCCTGCAACTGGAAGACCAGCTCCACAAACGGGTCATCGGACAGCAAGAAGCCGTCACCGCCGTAGCAACCGCCATTCGCCGTGCCAGAGCTGGCATGAAAGACCCCAAACGTCCCATTGGTTCCTTCCTGTTCATGGGACCAACGGGGGTCGGCAAAACCGAACTGGCCAGAGCGTTAGCGGAATGCTTGTTCGATACCGAAGACGCCCTGATTCGCATCGACATGTCGGAATACATGGAACGTCATGCCATTTCCCGCTTGGTGGGAGCGCCACCGGGATATTTGGGCTACGACGAAGGGGGGCAGCTTTCCAAAGCCATCCGCGCCCATCCTTATTCTGTCGTTTTGTTTGACGAAGTAGAAAAAGCCCATACCGACGTTTTCAATATCTTGCTGCAACTGTTGGATGAGGGCAGAATCACCGATTCCCAAGGACGTACCATCGATGCCAGCAATACCGTCATTGTCATGACCAGCAATATTGGCAGCGAGTATATTTTAGATGTAGCGGGGGATGATAGCTACTACCAAGAAATGCGATCGCGCGTCATGACCGAACTGCGACGCCATTTCCGTCCGGAATTCCTCAACCGTCTCGACGAAACCATTATCTTCCATCCTCTCAACCGCGACGAATTGCAACAAATCGTCGGCATTCAAGTAGCCGATTTGGAAGGTCTTTTGGCAGACCAAAACATTCACTTGCAAATCACCGATGCAGCGAAAGGCTATCTAGCCAACGTCGGCTACGACCCAGTATACGGCGCACGTCCGCTCAAACGCGCCATTCAGAAAGAATTGCAAGACCCCATTGCCACCAAAATCTTGGAAAATCTGTTTGCCTCTGGGGATACCGTAGTTATCGACGTGGAAGACCAACAGCTAACCTTCCGGTCGCAAAAACCGCGCAAGGAGAAAGACGCCTCCAAATTAGACCTAGCAGACAACAACGGTACCGGGGAAACCCCACCGCCAGAAAACCAGCAAGAGACAACAGAAACGCCATCAGCAAACCCCGCCGAAGCCGATTTAGAAGCATCCCCCCAACCAGAACCAGAACAACCCACTTCTTCTCCCTCCTCGCCATCGCAAAAAGCCACCAACGTGGAAGTACTGGAAGATGCCTGGGATGCCCCCCTCGACCTGAAACCAGCTTGGTCGAATCCCAACAACGAAGACAGCGAAGATGGCGAGTATATCGACTAACGGTGCCAAGCAACTAGGCGGATTTGCGTACCACCGGTCGTTGCTTTTTGCTGCGGCGGGTATCCAACTGACCGGCGCGCCAGTACCAGCGCATCAGCACCTTAGCTAAATGTTGGGAGTGATGGCGGACGTAGCCAGTTTCCGGGTCTTCGTTTAAAATATCCGCCAACACCACCCGACGTCCCAATTTGCGCACCCGTTCTCGGTCCAAATCCACAAAATGGGAATTTTCCTGGGCGTAGCGAATCAAAGCTTGTGCCGAAGGAGAACGTTTTTGCACCAACACCGCGTCGAACAAACGTTCCCCCTCGCAAGCACGGTCGATGGCTTGAATATGGTCGGCAACGGTATAGTTGGTGGTTTCGCCTGGTTGAGTCATAATATTGCAAACGTAGATACGCGGAACTTGGGTAGCTGAAATGGCTTCTCGGATTTCAGGAACCAGCAAGTTGGGAATGACGCTGGTATACAAACTTCCCGGACCAATAACCACAAAATCTGCCTGTTGGATGGCTTGCAAAACTTTGGGTAACGCCGGTGGTTGTTGGGGAAGACAACCGATATTCACAATATTGCCGCCAGCTTCGGTAATATTGGACTCTCCCTCAATGCGGCGACCATCGTCCAATTCGGCCCATAAATTCACATCAGTGACTGTGGCTGGCAACACCTGACCGCGAATCGCCAGCACTTTGGAACTGGTGGCAATTCCCTGTTCCAAATCGCCGGTGACA
>NZ_LNDC01000126.1 GCF_001870905.1 Geitlerinema sp. PCC 9228 | reverse complement strand
AAAAGCGATCGCAACTCGCCAATTTTCCAATTATTTTCATTTTTTCATTTTGTAGGGTGGGCATTGCCCACCCTACTGGTCTAAAATATACACCCCAAATCTAGCAAAAACTCTAATTTGGTGCGATCGCGACTCGCCAATTTTTCAATTATTTTCGTTTTGTCGGGTGGGCATTGCCCACCCTACTAATTTTTTAATTATTTTCGTTACTTGTCTAGTTGGGTTAGAAAAGCGATCGCGATTCGCTAATTTTCCAATCATTTTCGTTTTATCGGGTGGACAGGGCACACCCTGGTCTAAACCCCCTAACTGGAATGAATCGTTCAAAAACTTTGCCCGGCTTTAGCGATTAGCCCATAGCCAAGGCAGCCTTTGTTGTTGTTGCCGTTCAAACGCCGCTATTTTATCTTCATGTTGCAAGGTGATGCTAATGTCATCTAGCCCGTTGAGCAAGCAATGCTTCCGAAATTCATCCACCGTAAAAGAAAGTGTTTCTCCATTACTGCGTTGAATGGTTTGTTCCGGCAAATCGACAGTCATGGTGGCAGTATCGGGATGATTGGCATCTGCCATTAAAGTATCCACTTCACTGGCTGACAGAGCAATTGGCAAAATCCCATTTTTGAAGCAGTTATTGAAGAAAATATCAGCAAAACTAGGGGCAATAATACAACGAATGCCAAAATCTAATAATGCCCAGGGGGCGTGTTCCCGAGAAGAACCACAACCAAAATTTTCCCCGGCAATTAAAATTTTAGCCTCCCGATAAGGAGCTTGGTTCAGAATAAAATCAGCAATTTCCTCGCCATTTTCCTGAAACCGCAGCTCATCAAATAAAACTTTTCCCAATCCTGTCCGTTTAATGGTTTTCAAATGTTGTTTGGGGATAATAGTATCAGTATCAACATTCATCCGGGGGAAAGGGGCAGCAATTCCAGTTAAGGTTGTAAACTTTTCCATCTTGACAATCAACCGAATTCTCTAACATCAGTTAGTTTACCAGTTATTGCAGCAGCAGCAGCCATGGCAGGACTAACCAAATGGGTGCGTCCTCCCCGTCCTTGCCGCCCTTCAAAATTCCGATTTGAAGTTGAGGCACAACGTTCTCCCGGGGCAAGTCTATCGGCATTCATGGCTAAACACATGGAACACCCTGGTTCTCGCCAATCAAATCCCGCTTGGGTAAAAATGCTATCTAGCCCTTCTTCTTCTGCTTGATATTTCACCAACCCAGAACCCGGAACAATCATGGCATAAACCCCATCGGCAACTTTACGCCCTTCCACAACTTTGGCAACTTCTCGCAAGTCTTCAATGCGGGCATTGGTACAAGAGCCAATAAAGACTTTATCCACAGGAATATCGGTTAATTTCGTGCCTGGGGTTAATCCCATATATTCCAAAGCTCGTTTCACCGATTGTTGGCGATTGGCATCGCTGAAATCCTTGGGATCGGGAACTCGCTCGGTAATGGGCAACACATCTTGAGGGCTGGTTCCCCACGTCACCTGCGGAATCATTTCACTGGCTTTGAGGGTTACTTCTTGGTCGTAGGTAGCTCCCTCATCAGAAAGAAGAGACTGCCAATAAGCAACAGCTTGTTCCCAATGGTGACCTTGAGGCGCAAAGGGACGACCTTTGATATAGTTAAATGTGGTTTCATCGGGGGCAATCAACCCCGCTCTTGCCCCAGCTTCAATGGACATATTACAAATGGTCATGCGTCCTTCCATGCTCAGGCTGTGAATCGCCTCTCCCGCATATTCAATGACATGACCAGTGGCTCCTGCGGTGCCAATTTTTCCAATAATAGCAAGAATAATATCTTTCGCCGTTACGCCCAAAGGAAGATTCCCTTCCACTGCAATCTTCATGTTTTTGGGCTTTTTAGCTTGTAGAGTTTGGGTGGCTAGAACGTGCTCAACTTCGGAGGTACCAATGCCAAACGCTAGGGCACCAAATGCCCCATGGGTAGAAGTGTGACTATCCCCGCAAACAATGGTCATTCCGGGTTGGGTTAACCCTTGTTCGGGACCAATAATATGAACGATTCCCTGCCGTTGGTCGCTCATACGGAATAAGGGGATGCCAAATTCTTCGGCATTCCGTTCGAGGGTTTCTACTTGCAGGCGACTTTGTGGTTCTTGAATCCCTTGGGAGCGATCGGAGGTGGGAACATTATGATCGGCTACCGCCAGGGAAGATTGCGGTTGATGGGGTTGACGATGGGCTAAACGGAGTCCTTCAAAGGCTTGGGGACTGGTTACTTCGTGGATGAGATGGCGATCGATATAGAGCAGACAAGTGCCATCTTCTTGCTGATGAACTAAGTGCTGATTCCAGATTTTATCGAATAGGGTTTGCGGGTTGCTCATTGGCGATGATGCTGATTTTACAGTTTTGTTTTTATTTAAAATAGCTATTAGGATCTATTTTCGTCAATGGGGGAAATTTATGGCGATCGCGATCGGCAATCGTAACACCCAACGTTTCCATCAGGCAGAACGTTTTTGATATTGGAACTGCTGTTTTTGCAGTTGGTGCATGTGTTGGAATAGCTGCCAGCAGTATTCCTCGGGCAAACCGCAGGTTAAAGCACCCCGCAAAACCACATCAAAATACCAGTCGTTAGGAGCAATTTCGTGGGGTAGTTTGTTAACCACGGTGTAAGTACGCACGTTGTCGTAGGTGTTGCCTTGGGAATCTTGCACTTGCACGATTTCCCGACGGTAGCCGCCGGTGGGTACTTCTTCCCGTTCGTCGAGACGGTTGCTCAATCGCTGAGGAATTTCGTATAGAACGCCATATACATGCTGCCTTGGTTCGGGGGTAACATCCAAGACACCGCAGTTACGTTTGGCGGAACGCCGGTAAAAACCCAACCGATAGTTTGGTAAGACGGCCACATCAACGACGTAGTTGTGGGTGCTTTCTCCGAAAGTTCGTTTTAGGTCTACCGGGCACATGCAGGAGCCATAGGCGAAATAGTAAAATGTGGGTTCGCTAAGTTGTTTGACGGATAGCGTTCCTTTTTTTATAACCGAACGAGAATGTTTTTGACGAACTTCCATATTCAATTCCCTATTTTATTGTGAAAACCATAGCGCTATCTTAGCAGACAACTTGGGCAAAAACAACACTATCCCGATAGGAAAACCGGAGATTATGGAATCGAAGATTGACGCTATTTTGGAGCGCTACGCCCAGCAGGAACGGAATTTTGCCAACATCGATCTCGCCCAGATGCAGCGACCTGCGATTGTCTTGCGAGAAGCTATTTTTAGCCATGCCAATCTCCAGGGGATTGCTTGGGAGAAAAGTTGGCTGCAAGGGATTGATTTCCAACAAGCTCAGTTGCAAGGTGCGCAGTTATGGGATTGCAAGTTAGCGGGTGCCAATTTTCAAAAAGCATTCTGTGCCCAAGTTAATTTACAAAATGCTGACTTACAAGGGGTAAATTTTCAAAGTGCCGACTTGATGTCAGCCGATTTGCGCGGTGCGAATTTACAATTTGCCGATTTTACTGGTGCCAATTTAATTGATGCCGACTTCACCGATGCCCATGTAACGGGGGCTATTTTTGAAAAAAGTGTTTTGAGTAGCAAAACCCAAATCACCGGGGATATTGCTACCTTTGCCCCTGATGCAATTTTAATTTCTCCTTCCGTATCTCTGCGTTCTGCCGATTTGAGCTACGTAAATTTCCGCCATGCCGACCTGCGATCGCTAGATTTGAGTCATGCCAATTTCACCGGTGCCATTTTCATCGGTGCTGACATGCGGGGAACCGACCTGACCCGGGCAAATTTAACCGCCGCCAACTGCGAAGATGCCGACCTGTGCCACGCCAGCCTGCGTCGCGCCTATTTACGGGAAGCCAACTTCAGCCATGCCGACATACGTGGTTGCGATGCCACCCGCGTTCACGCTAGCTACGCCAATTTTACCGCCGCCGACATGCGGGGAATCGACCTGACCCGGGCAAATTTAACCGCTGCGAACTTGCAGCAAGCCCAATTAAGTGCTGCCGGTTTGCGGGAAGTTATTTTCCACCAAGCCGATTTCACCGATGCCCGGTTGGATAATACCGATTTAACGGGAGCCATCTTAGCAACAGCTAACTTAGAAGGGGCTATTCTTCCGCACGATCTGCATCTCCATTCCCCAGACTAGCCGCGATCGCTTCTTGGCTCACTTGTTGGTAAATTTCCTGCAAGTAATTTTTAAAGATTTTGCCAGCAGCGGGATTGAGGGGAATATTGGGGTCTTCATTGGGAAAATGCAAATCCCCCAACACATCCAAAACCGTCTCGTTGCTGGCTGGTGGGGCAATAACCACCAAAGAAGAATCAAGCTGTTGGTCGTATTCCCAAAAAGACGATAGCCAATCGGCAGTGGCATCCCATGCGGCGGGTTGGGTGGCTTCTTCAGTTTCGTTTTCAGTAGAGGCTGGCGCTGTTTCTGGTGATGGGGGTTCCGTATCAGTATGTTCTTCTTGCCAAATCCAATATTGGCGCAAAGCATCTAAAATTTGGTCCTTGGTTCGCCCCCGCAGTTGAAACAAAACAAACGGATCTTCGCTGAAGCGATCGCCTAGTAGATAATATACCGCAGCGATGTGCTTGCAGGGATTGGCTTTATCCGGGCAGGTACATTTGCTACGTACTTCCGATAAATTAAACGGGAACAACCGCAAACCATTGGCAGCAAATACCTCCGTTTCGATACTGGGTGGCATCTCCCCAGCCAGCAACTTAGCAGCAAAAATAGGTCGGTTGGCGAGGGTTTCGACGACCCAATCCCATTCTTCGTCAGCAAATGGTTTTAACGAAATAGAAACGCGATAGGGGTTGGGCTGGGTTCCCTGAACGTCAGCTTTAACCTTGCGCTCTTTAAACCAAATATCGAGTACATTTCCCTGTCTGGCGTAGTTGCGGGCGCGTTCCAAGCGTTTTTTAAACCGGTAGGAATCTAAAATTTCCAGCCATTGTTGCGCCCACCATTCGCGGTTGGGAGTGAATCGTTCTTCATTTGTTGTTTGCATGAGTTCCAACACCTAGTCTTCATCAATGACAGCATTGCGATCGAGAACCAATAGATTGCGCAATTGTTTGGTATCCAACTGCGTCAGCCAATCTTCGCCAGTACCAACCACTTGTTCGGCGAGTTCTTGTTTGCTTTCTAGGAGATTGTGGATTTTTTCTTCTAGGGTACCGGTACTGACGAACTTGTGTACTTGCACATTGCGGGTTTGACCAATGCGGAAAGCGCGATCGCTAGCTTGGTTTTCTACGGCGGGATTCCACCAGCGATCGTAGTGGAAAACATGGTTGGCGCGGGTTAGATTTAACCCTGTACCGCCAGCTTTGAGGGATAAAATCATTACAGGCGCGCCTTGGGGATCGTTTTGGAAGCGATCGACCATTTCTTCCCGTTGTTTTTTGCGGGTTGCCCCGTATAGGAAGAAAACTTCTCTGCCCAGTTCTTTTTCGAGATAAGGTTTGAGCAGTTTGCCCCATTCGGCAAATTGGGTAAAAATTAAAGCGCGATCGCCTTCGCTGATTAATTCTTCCAGCATTTCCTGCAATCGTTGCAGTTTGGCAGAGTGGCGGCGGAACTCAACGTAATCGTTGATATCCTTGGTTTTGTTGGCTCCTTGCAACAGAACCGGATGGTTGCAGACCTGTTTCAGTTTCACCAGCAGGGCTAAGATTTTGCCGTGGCGTTCGATACCTTCTGCCGATTCGATATCTTCTAGGGATTGGTTGACCAGGGATTGATACACCGAAGCCTGTTGCGGGGTTAAGCCGCAGAACACCGCCATTTCGTTTTTTTCGGGCAAATCTTGGATAATGTTGCGGTCGGTTTTTAGGCGTCGCAGAATGAAAGGTTGGGAAAGCGATCGCAAGGCTTGCAGCGAAGAAGTATCGCCGTATTTTTCAATGGGTTTGGCAAACCGCTTTTGGAAGAACTGGCGCGACCCCAAATATCCAGGATTGAGAAAATCCAAAATCGACCACAACTCTTGCAAGCGATTTTCTAACGGCGTACCGGTAAGTGCCATGCGAAACTGGGCGGGAATTTTGCGAACCGATTGCGATTGTTTGGAATTGGGATTTTTTATATTTTGCGCTTCGTCAATAATCACACCTTGCCATTGGACACCGGTTAGGGTTTTGACATCTCGCGTCACCAGGGCATAGCTGGTAATGACCAAATCCACCGATTGGGCTTGTTTGGCAAATGTTTTGCCGGTTTTGCGTTTGGCACCGTGGTGTACAGTTACGCGCAGGTTGGGGGCAAATTTGCTGGCTTCCCGCTGCCAGTTGCCCAAAACCGAAGTGGGGCAGACCAATAAAACGGGGGATTCCAGTTCGCCGCGTTCTTGTAAATGTAACAGAAACGCGATCGCTTGGATGGTTTTGCCCAACCCCATATCATCGGCAAGACAAGCCCCCAATCCCCACCGTTGGAGAAACAGCAGCCAGCTAACCCCCCGGCATTGGTAAGGTCGCAGCGTACCGTGGAAGTTTTGCGGTGGTTCTACTGGTTCCAAAGAACGATTTTGGGTTAGGTGACCCAGCAACTCTTCCAACGCCCCTTGGGCTTCAAAATTGACCACCGGCAGTTGTGCCATGGTTTGGGTATCGCCGGTTGCCAGCCGCAGGGCATCTTCTAGGGTTAAATTCATCCCTTCTTTGCGGTCGAGAAAAAATTCCTGGGCGGCTTCTACGTCTTGTTCGCGCAGTTCCACCCATTCGCCGTTAACTTCTACTAAGGGGGAGTTTTGGGCGAGGAGTTCTTGGAATTCTTCTTTGGTAAGCTGGTGACCCCCTAAGGAGAGTTTCCATTGGAAATTGAGCAGGTTTTTGAGACCCAATTTTTCGGAGCTTTTTTTCCGAGGTTGCTTGGCTTGAATGCTCAATCCCAAGCGGCTGGAAATGCCTTCGCGACTCCGCTGCAAACTCGGCGGTAGGAGAACTCCCAAACCATTTTCTTCAAAGCGATGGGCAATGGTTTTGATAAACTCGTAGGCTTGTTGGGGAGTTAGAGGGCAGGCAGTGGGTTTGGGCGACTGCAAGCTTTCTTCTAAGGTGGGATACAAACGACAAGCCAATCCCAATCCCCGCAGCAAACTTTCCTGTGGGTAGGAGATGGTATAACCTTGGGGCGTTTGCAGGGTGGCGTGGTTCCAAACTTGACTGGCATCGATGGTGAAGTCGGGATCGTCTACCGCTTGCAGCAAGTATTTTAAATGCCAAGTGCGTTCTCCGTTGCTGGGAGGTTGCAGTTCAAAAGCAGCACGAACCCACCAAACACCGCCAGTTTGTTGTTGGAGGGGGGCTTTCCAGTTGGTGAGGGTAGAATGGAGCTTATTGAGAACGATGGGGTCGGATTGAATTTTGGCTTCGGCATAGGGAGCGCCTAAAGCTTGCAACCATTGACCGGCGGTGGGTTGTAGGAAGGGTAAGACTTGTTTTTGGGTGGTTTCGTTGCTGCTGACTACTTGGCGAACTTGGGTGTCGATGGTGGTATGTAGAAAATTGAATAGTAGCTGTTTGGCATTTTTGGGCAGGGGAACCGCCATGGCAGTTGTGGTATCGCCATCGTAGCACGGGGGCGCGGGCAGGTACGGGAGCGCGGGCAGGCACGGGGGCGCGGGCAGGCACGGGGGCGCTGCCCCTACGGGCATACGGGAGGCAAAATTTTCCCAGCGGAGTTGGTCGGTGGCACTATCGAGGAGGGGTTGCCAGGTAGCGATCGCATGTTGGCTATCTGTTACTTGTAAACCAGGTAAAAATTTGCCCCGCGCCAGCAAATCCAAACTCCAACGGGTTATGTGGGACCAAAAACGCAAATCCGCTCCCAACCAGGAATCGGAACTATCTACAGCTTGCAAGGGAATGGCTTGTAAAAACTGCACCGCCGCATCGCCAGACAAAGCCACCCCCAGAACTTGCCAGGGAAACAAATAAGTTTCTTTCGTAGGGGAACTGGCAGAGTGTAGAGGGATGAGACGCCCTGTTTTTTTCGCTATGGTCGTAGGTAAAGCCACTGTTGCCGCAATCGGGCAATCGGTTTGCAAAAGGATTTGCGCCAGTGCAGGGGGAATTTGTTGTTGCTGTTGCTGTTGTTTTACCCAACTTAGCAAATCAGCCACCGACATCGCCAAAGGATGCTCTTGCTGGTCCGCTTGCGCATCCACCGGTTCTACCCGACGCCAAATTTCTCCCCAAACCAACAAATAGCCTTGGGCGTTCTGGGTGTTGATCCAAGTTCCATGTAAAATCGCCATTCGCTATAGAAAACCTTTCCACCGACAACAAAACACAACACAGACCTGGGAAACACCAGAACCAATATTTCCGGTGTTGCCCAGCTCCGACGGCGCTATGTATCCAACCAGGCAAAGACCGCTATCGGTCGCTGCCATCCTTTTAGCCTAGCAAATCTGGGTGGACTGACAACAACATCGGGCAACTAACTATAATAGCGTAGAGAAGTAGACCTGTATGTCCCTTGATTGCTTGCAACCAAGATACCAATATCAGTGCTACGATTGCGATTGAGAAGAATAGCGAACAATGAACATGGACAAGAATGGCTTGAAAGAGATCGAAAGGTCAATCTCTTTTGACGGTCGGGATATTATCCTCAAAATTGGTTCCCTTGCGCCTCAGTCTGGTGGCTCAGTATTAATCGAATCAGGCGATACGGCTGTTTTAGTAACCGCTACACGTTCCGAACCGCGAGAAGGTATAGATTTCCTGCCCCTGTTAGTGGACTACGAAGAAAGACTGTATGCTGGCGGACGCATTCCCGGAGGGTTCCTGCGACGAGAAGGTCGTCCCCCGGAAAAAGCGACCCTGACCAGCCGTCTCATCGACCGTCCGCTAAGACCGCTCTTCCCGAGTTGGTTGCGCGATGACATCCAAGTCGTCGCTACCACCCTCTCCATGGACGAGCAGGTTCCGCCGGACGTCCTCGCGGTCACTGGTGCTTCCATTGCGGTTATGTTGGGGCAAATGCCCTTCTACGGACCCATGGCAGGAGTCCGTGTGGGGTTGATTGGCGATGACTTCATTATTAATCCTACCTTCAGCGAAATTGAAGAGGGAGATTTGGATTTGGTGGTTGCTGGCTCCCCCGATGGGGTTTTGATGGTGGAAGCCGGTGCCAACGAACTGCCAGAAGCAGATATTATTGAAGCCATCGATTTCGGATACGAAGCCGCCTCCGATTTGATTAAAGCCCAGCAAGAGCTGTTGGACGAGTTGGGCATCAAAATCGAAATTGGTTCGCCACCGGAAGCGAACAGCAATTTGGAAGAATTCGTGCGCTCCCGCGCCACCGACGGCATCAAAAAGGTTCTCACCAACTTTGACTACAACAAAACCCAACGGGATGAGGCTATTGATAGCGTCAAAGAAGAAGTCAAAAACCAAATTGAAGAGCTGCCGGAAGAAGACCCGGTAAAAGTCGCTGCTGCCGCCAACAGTAAAGACGTGGACAACACGTTCAAAGCGGTTATGAAAGAACTCATGCGCCGCCAAATTGTGGAAGAAGGCGTGCGTGTGGACGGACGTAAGCTCGACGAAATCCGGCCCATCTCCTGCCGCGTTGGCGTTTTACCCCGTCGCGTCCATGGTAGCGGCCTGTTCAATCGGGGACTGACCCAAATCCTCTCCGCTGTCACTCTGGGAACCCCTGGGGAAGCGCAAGAGCTGGCTGATGATTTGCATCCAGAATCCGAGAAAACCTACTTGCACCATTACAACTTCCCACCGTTTTCGGTGGGCGAAACTCGCCCCATGCGCGCGCCTGGGCGTCGGGAAATCGGACATGGTGCTTTGGCCGAACGGGCGATTGTGCCGGCGTTGCCGAAAAAAGAAGATTTCCCCTACGTGATCCGGGTGGTTTCGGAAGTGCTGTCCTCCAACGGGTCTACCTCCATGGGGTCGGTTTGCGGTTCGACGCTGGCGTTGATGGATGCTGGTGTCCCCCTGTCGAAACCCGTCAGCGGGGCTGCCATGGGATTGATTAAAGAAGGTTCGGAAGTCCGCATTCTCACGGATATTCAAGGTATTGAAGATTTCCTTGGGGATATGGACTTTAAGGTTGCCGGTACCCGCGATGGCATTACTGCCCTACAAATGGACGTGAAACTTACCGGTTTGTCTGTGGATACCATTGGCGATGCGATTAACCAGGCGCGTGAGGCGCGGATTAACATCCTGGAAAAAATGATGGAGGCGATCGACGAACCACGGGACGAGCTGTCTATTTATGCACCCCGGCTGTTTACGTTGAAGATCGATCCGGAAACCATTGGTATGTTGATTGGTCCCGGTGGGAAGACCATAAAGTCCATTACCGAGGAAACCGGTACCAAAATCGATATCGACGACGATGGCACGGTGACGATTGCGGCGGTGGATGGCGATCGCGCCAAACGCGCGCGTACCATGATTCAAAACCTGACCCGCAAGCTCAACTCTGGGGATGTCTATGCCGGTCGCGTGACCCGGATTATCCCCATAGGCGCTTTTGTGGAAATTTTGCCCGGCAAAGAAGGCATGATTCATATTTCCCAATTGGCTGACTATCGGGTAGGTAAAGTTGAAGACGAACTAGCCGTAGGCGATTTGGTCACGGTGAAGGTTCGGGAAATCGACAGCAAAGGACGCATCAACCTAACTCGGTTGGGCATCCATCCCGACGAAGCCTCTGCTGCCCGGGAAGCCGCTGGTTTGATGTAGAAGCAGGCTCTCCTTCTTCCTGAGGCTGGATAGCAGCACGGACAAGGTCTGGGAAGAAGGACCCCCACGGGCAACCGATGCGTTGCCCCCAGGTCTGTTCGGGAGCGTGGCATGTAGAGCCTTTCAGGGTTGCCCCTTTTGGAATCAAGAATTGTTAAGGTGGTTCTCCGACCGCGCTCCTCCAGGCACAGATGGAAAAGATAATTAAACAACGCAAATTTTGTTAATTTCGCTACCTAAAAAAATATAGAAAATCGTTGAAAAAGATGTATTTTCTAAGATTAAGAACGCCTCAAGAAATAGAGCGATCGCCCGCAGAAAATCATCAACCCTTCATATAAATTTGCTTTCCATGTAGTGCTGTATACAACCTGCAAAAGTGATGGTGCGATCGCCTTGCCAATCCCTAACATGGCAGCTAGAAGAAGCATGGAAAAACCATTCCCCTAGGCCATATCGCAAAAGCAAAATCACTTTTCTGCCCCTCCCATATCAGTTTCCAAAAAGCAAGATGCCAAAATGGCAAAATACCACATATCAGAGTTTTTTAATATTAACTTAACATTTACACCAATCAGCAGAGAGATTTAATAGAATTTTTTATTTTCACCACTGTCCCCTCAAAAATCGATTGGTAGAATAAACCTAGAAAGAAGAATTCATCATCTGGGGGAACAAATATTATGGTCGTCCAAGCACCACAAACCACATCACAAGAAGACAAAGAACAATCATTTGTCCTTTGGTTTGAAGAAGTAGGAATTGAAGACGTCGGTCTCGTAGGCGGGAAAAACTCCTCCCTTGGCGAAATGATCCAGCAACTGGGTGCCAAGGGCGTCAACGTACCGACAGGATTTGCCACCACCGCCTACGCCTATCGCTACTTTGTACAAAAGGCTGGTCTGGAAACCAAACTGCGCCAGCTCTTCCAAGACTTGGATGTAGAGAACCTGCAAAACCTACGCGAACGCGGCAAAAAAGCACGCTCCCTCATCCTCAACACCCCCTTCCCCGAAGAACTCAGACAAGCCATTTCTACAGCCTACCAACAACTGTGCGAACGCTACGGTAGCAGCGCCGACATTTGCGAGCGCTTTGAAGGGGAAGAAAAACAAGCCTGCCAGGAAACCAGCTACGACACCGACGTCGCCGTGCGTTCCAGCGCCACCGCCGAAGACTTGCCCGACGCCAGCTTCGCCGGCCAGCAAGAAACCTACCTCAACGTCCACGGCGTCAAACACGTTCTGGAAGCCTGCCACAAATGCTTTGCCTCTATTTTCACCGACCGCGCCATCTCCTATCGGGTGGTCAAAGGCTTCGATCACTTTGACGTTGCCCTTTCCGTGGGCGTGCAAAAAATGGTCCGTTCCGACCTCGCCTGCTCCGGGGTGATGTTCTCCATCGACACCGAAACCGGCTTTGAAAACGCCGCCCTGGTTACCGCTGCCTACGGATTGGGCGAAAACGTCGTTCAAGGTGCTGTTAACCCCGACGAATATTTCGTCTTCAAGCCCACCTTAAAAGAAGGTTACCGCCCCATTTTGGAAAAACGCCTGGGCAGTAAAGAAATCAAAATGATTTACGACCTCGGTGGCGGCAAAATGACCAAAAACGTTCCCGTTCCCGAACCGGAACGGAATACATTTGCCCTCACCGACGAAGAAGTGCTAACCCTAGGCAATTGGGCTTGCATCATTGAAGATCACTACTCCGAAAAACGGGGTCAAAAAACCCCCATGGACATCGAGTGGGCCAAAGACGGGGAAAACGGCGAACTGTTCATCGTGCAAGCTCGTCCGGAAACCGTCCAGTCGCAAAGGGCGCGCAACGTCCTGCGCAACTACCAACTCAAAGGCAGCAGCGATGTAGTGGCCCTCGGTCGTGCCGTTGGCGAAATGATCGGACAGGGTAAAGCCCGGGTCATTATGGACGTGCACCGCATTGATGAGTTCAAACCCGGGGAAGTGTTGGTCACCAACAAAACCGACCCCGACTGGGAACCCATCATGAAACAAGCCAGCGCCATCGTCACCAACCAAGGGGGACGCACCTGCCACGCTGCCATTATTGCTCGGGAAATGGGGATTCCTGCCATCGTCGGTTGCGGCAACGCCACCCAAGCCATTAAAACCGGACAGGAAATTACCGTCTCCTGTAGCGAAGGGGAAGAAGGCAAAATTTACAAAGGCTTGGTGCCCTTTGAAGTGGAAGAAACCGTTCTGGATGACTTGCCCCGCACCCGCACCCAAATCATGATGAACGTGGGCAACCCGGAAGAGGCGTTTGGTTTGGCGTCCATTCCCTGCGATGGTGTGGGCTTGGCCCGTTTGGAATTTATTATCGCCAACCACATCAAAGCTCACCCCTTGGCTTTGATGCACTTCGACGAACTCGAAGACGAGTCGGTGAAGCAGCAAATTGCCAAGATTACTTCCTGGTACGATGACAAGCCTCAGTTCTTCATCGACCAACTGGCACGCGGTGTGGGCATGATTGCTGCGGCTTTCTATCCCAACCCCGTGGTGGTTCGCATGTCGGACTTCAAGAGCAACGAGTATGCCAACCTCCTCGGTGGCGCTCAGTTTGAACCCAAAGAAGAAAACCCGATGATTGGCTGGCGCGGTGCGTCTCGCTACTACGACCCCAACTATCGGGAAGCCTTCGGGTTGGAGTGCAAGGCCATTAAACACGTACGCGATGACATGGGCTTGACCAACTTGATTCCCATGATTCCTTTTTGCCGCACCCCCGACGAAGGTCGCCAAGTGTTGGCAGAGATGGAAAAATACGGGCTCAAACGTGGGGAGAATGGGCTGCAAGTCTATGTCATGTGCGAAATCCCCAGCAACGTGATTCTGGCGGATGAGTACAGCAAGGTCTTCGATGGCTTCTCCATTGGTTCTAACGACTTGACCCAGCTGACCTTGGGCTTGGACCGCGATTCCTCGTTGGTGGCGCACATCTTTGACGAACGCAATGAAGGGGTTAAAGAAATGGTGCGTATGGTGATTGAAAAGGCGAAGAAAAATAATCGCAAGATTGGGATTTGCGGTCAAGCACCTTCGGACTATCCGGAATTTGCCCGTTTCTTGGTGGAATTGGGCATTGACTCCCTCAGCTTGAACCCCGACTCGGTGATGAAAACCTGGCTGGATATTGCCGAACTAGAAGGTTTGCGGTAACCGCACTTTTGGGTGGAAAAGCCAGGCTGGTTGCTTGGTTTTTCCCCAGCTCGTTTTCGCGCCCACGAAGACTGTCCTATTGACAAACTCCCCGCGCTAAAGCGCGGGGATTCTGGGGTCAAACAGTAAATGCAGGCTGAGCCTGACTGACTTTACCTCGCCCACAGGTTGTTGCCCCAACCTGTTTGACATTGATGGCGGCATTTTCGTCACGGTCGTTTTTCAACCCACAAGACCGGCAGCGCCACCGTCTCACGCTCAAATCCAACTCGTCCAAAACGTACCCACAACCCGAGCAGGTCTTGCTGGATGGAAACCAACGGTCGATGTGGACAACGGCTTTTCCTTTCTTTTGAGCGACCCATTCCAAGATTTGCAGGAACGACCGAAATCCTAAGTCAGAGACTTTGCGTCCCCAGAGTCGCTGCATGGCTTTTAAGTTCAACGTCTCGAAATAGAGAACGTCAAACCGATCGGTCAGCCAGTGAGCCAGTTTCCAAAACCAGTCTTCTCGCCGATGAAC
>NZ_LNDC01000125.1 GCF_001870905.1 Geitlerinema sp. PCC 9228 | reverse complement strand
GGATACTGCTGGAGAGGAAAATACTCTGTACTCAGTTTCAAAACTCCAAAGTTCTTGTCCAGTATTAATATCTACCGCATATAGATTTTCATCAACACTCCCAAAATAAACAACATCTCCGGATACTGCTGGAGAGGAAAGCACACTGTACTCAGTTTCAAACTTCCACACCATTTGCGTTCGTTCTGTTGGACCTCCTGAGGGATACACTCCGGTTCGCTGTAAATTGGCTCTAAACATAGCCGTCTGTTGACCACCCATTTGGCCACTCACAACACCGCCAAGTAGGATGGCGGTTACCGTTGTTCCCACAAAAAATCGAATCCCAATTTTCATAGATTGCCTCCATTTCCGTAAAAAATTTGCTGGTTCGTTTTCTGGTTAGCCATCAATCCCAAATTGAACTTACACGAACGCCCAAACATTATTCACCTATTCTTATTTTGCCACGGTTTGATTGTAAAAAAAACGCCCGCTTTAGCAAACTTAGAGGAAATTTATAAGTTTTTACAGGCTCCTTGATTGCTTTTTTGGGAGAAAATGAGTCCAGAAATTTCCACTTTATCATATCGTGTTAGCATTTTTATTTTTGGAATAGGGGAAAACAGCTATTCCCACCTCAAGAGTTGAGCGATCGCTTACCATATTTATAGCATTTTCAACTAAAATAGAAATAGAGTATTTTTCTGAAATTTAGAAACCCTGTAAAAACAAACCGTCACCTCTGAAACTGTCGAAGGGTCGTTTCTCCCTACTCAATGCACCCCACATAAAACAGATCGAAAAACTATATATATCTAGAAAACACAATTATGGGTACTAGATTTTTCAGAGCGATGGGGAGTTTTAAATATTATATAGCATACATGACCCGATCGCGTGCTGTCAAATCCAATCAATGTATTGTCTTTTCGTGGCTGGAAGTAAGATAATCGCGGGGATTGCCGATGGGATTGTAACTCATTTCTATGGCTTTTCCTCCAATCGCGATCGCCCCATCAAAGCTGCTGGTTCCTTCTCAGCTGGGAAAAACCAACCGAAATCGCCACCTTAGAAGGAGAAAACCGCCACTGCCGTAGCTTGCCACTTCGCGGCTTGGGAGAATCAGCAGCCGAAATCCTAAAAAACAAAGGATTAACCGACGAACCAAAATGGGAAAACCTCATCCAACGCTACAGCGGCAACCCCTCCTGGCTAAACATCATCGCTTCTACCATCCAAGATTTGTTTAACGGTAGCGTCGATCGCTTCCTATCCTATCCTACCCTCTTTTTAGGAGACTTAGAATCTATCCTGCAAACCCACTACCAACGCCTATCTGACGCAGAAAAAACAGTCATGCTGTGGCTGGCAAACCAACATGCCGCCAATATTGCCGATAAACCAACTGATTTGGCTGTATCTGACGCCGAGTTTCTAAAAGCAGTACAATCTTTGCGCAAACGGGGATTAATCGAAAAAGAAACCAATAGCGGAGAATCGCTGTTCGCCGTTCAATCTCTGTTTAAAGCTTACCTACAAAATAACTGAACATCGCCGCCAAATATGGTCAATTACTGAAATAGATGTCTAATTATCTTGCAATTGTTCGCAATTTGGTCGTCTAAATAAACCACCGGAACTTGTCATCGTTCGAGTTCGTACATAAATTGTACTTGATTCATCCCGCAAAATTCAGCTGCTTTGCCCAGAGACAGTCGGCAAAATCAAATAACTTATAAGTCAGCAAAAAGAGCAATTCCACTTCTAAGGTTTGGGAAAATTTGCCAGAAGTGATGAGTCGTCATCAGAATAGGGGATAGACAGATGAGGCGTGGTTCTCTTTGTTTGAATTTCCTGAAATTTTAATCTAGATCGAACAATTTGGCGAGTTACCCACCAACCAAGAACCATCCCTTTCCAGAAAATCCCCCAGAACCTCCCCGTTGATGTTGTAGAATAGTTATATGAAATCCGTTTGAATAGATTGAATCGCTCTCCAACCCCCGGTTGTCGCCGTCCCCGCTTACTAAGGGAGACGACAGGGGGTTCTTCCCCATAAGTCTATAGCAGGATTTCATATTAAAAATCAAACAGAACAAACGTACAATACAACCAGCCACGCGGCAATTGGTTGCTATTGTTCTTCCATGGCTAAACGATGACGGCGGCGAAAACACCTTCCCAACATCTCCAGCAAACACCCACAACCTCTCGACTCCAGCATTACCTGGAAGATGCGGGGTTGGCTAATGGAGAAATGACGCTTTCCGAATATACGCCTTCGCCAACGGTGGCAGCAGATGTTGTGTGTTTGCCGTATACTCTCGATGGTGGGGATGGGGAAAGCAACCGTCGCCAAATTTTATTAGATGCTTGGCAGGCTTGCCGCCAGGTTTTGGCTGTGGCTGCTGCGGTAACTCTCGATAGCAACGATGACCAACAGTTGGTTCTGGCTGAAAATATGTTTGCCGCCGATAGCAGCCAATCTTACTTTCACCAAGAGGAACTGCAACGCTTTATCGCCGCCACCCTAAATCTTAACAGCCATCATATTGTACCGGCGGCGTTGGGAATTTTTTTCGTGTTTCGCCACCCTCACCGCAAGCAGCAATATCTCTTCTCTCGCTACGCTACCACCAATGCTTCCCGTCAGAATTTGTTAATTTATCTGGCGGCAACGAAACCTCCTTGGGATGAAATTCCTCCCAGCCTGCAGCAGCAAATTCTCGATGAGTTTGAAACCTACGATCGCGCCATCGAAATCTGCGATCGCATTTTACAACAAATCCAACAACCCCACCAGCGCAGCGAACTGATTCAATCCAGTACCATCGGCAAAAAGCTACCGACGGCTGTATACGTTCACACGTCGGCAATTTCCCATCTCGATCCGCGCTTGCAACTACTAATCGCGATCGCAACCCAAAAAACTGGCAAAATCACCGAAGCCAATATCGTCAAATTTGCCCTCGACGCTGCCAAACTATCCTATCTCTTTTATCCCGATTTTGACACCCATCCCCACCCTCCCCTGCAAGCCAGCCTGCAACTGGAAATTGATTTTACCCAGCAACAACCGCTATCCCTGCGTTACCGCCAATACGAAACCACCGACAATCCACCAATTTTGCATCGCAAAGAAACCCTGGTTGCCACCGACTATCCCCACTACGAAACTTTTGCCAAACTAACCCGCCAAGAAAGCTATCTGGGATTGCTGGATAATCCCCAACAAATCGGTACCCAAAAAGCATGGCAACGTCGCTTGGATGAGTTCGGCGTCAAAATTGTCGAACATCAGGTATACTGGCAACAGCAGGATAGCGATGCTGGCGAGGTGGCTGCCAATTTCCCCAAGCAGCCGTTTCCCCAAATAGAAATTCAACGCCATCGTGCTGCGATCGCGCGTAAAGAACTTTCCAGACCCGTACGTTTGGCTTTAGAGTTGGGATTGTTTGCGCCAGGAACCACGTTTTTTGATTACGGTTGCGGTCACGGTGGCGATGTTTCGCGTATTGCCAAACGGGGATACGAAAGCGCCGGTTGGGATCCGTATTATGTTCCCGATGCCGAAATTCGCAGCGCCGATATTGTGAATTTGGGCTATGTTATTAATGTTATTGAAGACCAAGCCGAACGTCAAGAAGCTTTGGTGCGCGCTTGGCATCTGACCAACCAGATTTTAATTGTTTCGGCGCAGGTGTTAATTGAAGACCGTCAAGGTGGTCATCCCATGGCTTACGGCGATGGTATTATTACCCGCCGCAATACCTTTCAAAAATATTACGACCAGGAAGAATTAAAAACCTACATCGACCAGGTTTTGGGTGTGGATTCGGTGGCGATTGGGTTGGGAATTTATTTGGTATTTCGCGATGAAAACCAAGCGGGAACGTTTCGCGCGTCTCAATTTCGTTCCCGTACGCGCACTCCCCGCATTCGCCAACCTAGCAAGCGGTTTGAAGACTATCAGGATATGTTACAACCGCTCATAGATTTTATCAGCGATCGCGGTCGTTTGCCCAAAAGCGGCGAACTGAGTTGCAAAGAAGAAATTAAATCTGAATTTGGCACGTTTTATCAAGCGTTTCAACTCATTTTACAGGCAACCGATATGGAAGAATGGGATGAAATTCGAGAACGGCGCTGTCGGGATTTGCTGGTGTATCTGGCTTTAAGCAAGTTCGACCAACGCAGCCTGCGGAAACAGCTAACGCCAAACATGAAAGCGGATATCAAAGCTTTTTTTGGCAGCCAGCGATCGGCACTCGCTTTAGCGGAACAGCTACTTTATAAATTATCAGATATGTCGTTGGTTCGCGATCGCTGTCGGGAAAGTCACGTTGGCGATTTGGATTCGCAAGGATTGTCGGTTCATATCAGCGCCTTGTCGGAGTTAGAACCCCTTTTGCGGGTTTACGAAGGATGCGCCAGCTGTAGCATTGGCAGAATGGAATCCGCCAATGTGATTAAATTGCACGGTCAAGTTCCGCAAGTTACCTATCTATACTATCCCGATTTCGACACCAATCCCCATCCGGTTTTGCAAAGTTTTATGAAAGTCGATTTGCGGAATTTGCACGTTACCTACGGCGATTTAGAATCGGATAGCAACCCGCCAATTTTACACCGCAAGGATGCGTTGGTGATGTCAGACTATCCGGGATATGAAAAATTTGCCCGCCTAACCCGCCAGGAGGAAAAATGGGGTCTTCTCGACGATAGGCAATCGATTCAAACCAAGAAAGCTTGGGAAAGATGCCTGCAAGAGCATTGTGCTACCTTAAAAGGACACCGGGTTTGTTGGCGCGAAGATGCCGATCCCGATCGCGTGAGGGTAATTGAGAATAAGAAGCAATTGCGGCGGCAATCGTAGGGGTAAGCCCCCGTGCTTACCCCCCTCCAGAATTTCCCTTGCGGCAATCGTAGGGGTAAGCCCCCGTGCTTACCCCCTTCCAAAATTTCCCTTGCGGCAATCGTAGGGATAAACCCCCGTGCTTACCCCCTTCCAGAATTTCCCTTCTCCCACACTTGCCTTTTGAGGATTTTTTTCTGGTAATACAAAATCCGTATCATATCAACCATGAAAACCTATAGGAATCGGGCAACCACGGGGGGTTGCCCCTACGGATGAAAACCTATAGGAATCGGGCAACCACGGGGGGTTGCCCCTACGGAAACCATGAAAACCTATAGGAATCGGGCAACCACGGGGAGTTGCCCCTACGGGAATTGTGTTTTTTGTGTTGCGGATTTGGCAGAAATGGGGTGATTGGCATCAGAAAAGAGCGATCGCGCAATGGAGCAACCGAACTTACAGTCACACGACACCCCAATATACCCTACTCTCTAGTATAAAAGATAATTTTCTGTTTTGCTACTAAAAAATCTAAAAATGATACGGATACCAACGATTCCCGAAACCGAAATTTTATCGATTCATTTTCCTCGCCATCTTGCCTTGTACGTAACCCAAGAACAGTTTGCGGCATTGGCTGCTGTCAATCGGGATTTGCGATTGGAACGAACTGCCAAAGGAGAATTAATTGTAAACCCACCGACTGGTTGGCAAACGGGAGAATACAATAGCAAAATTTCCGGAGAATTATATATGGTGGCGCAACGCCAATGAACCGGGGAAAATTTTTGATTCTTCTACTGGTTTTGTTTTACCCAATGGTGCCATTCGTTCTCCCGATGCTTGTTGGGTTTGCCAACAACGTTGGAATGTACTAGTACCAGAAAAAAAAGACACTTTTCCTTAAATTTGTCCCGATTTTGTGGTGGCGTTGCGTTCTGCTTCGGATAATTTGTCTTCCCTACCAGGAAAAATGGGAGAATATATGGAAAATGGCGCGAAATTGGGTTGGTTACTTGACCCGCAAAATCGGCGCGTTGAAATTTATCGCTCTCAATCGCCGGTGGAAGTTTTGGAAAATCCTACGGAATTGTCTGGTGAGGAAATTTTGCCGGGATTTCGACTTAGCTTGCAGCGGATTTGGAAGGATGAATAAAATCGCGATCGCTACCTGCATGGTTTGAATCCAATTTTCCTATCCATACTCCGAATAAAAATGCTATAGCAATTTCTACAATTCGTTCCGGCGATCCTTCTATATAACCATCTGAACGAATTTGCGATCGCCCTTTTTTCAATTCTCAGCAATGCATCTGGTTGCGGTTCGTTATCCCCATCCAAGCGTACGGTTGTATTATCTGCAACTTGAACGCCTGGTGTCGCTGTCCAGTAGTTTCCCAGCCATGCCATAATGCAAGCATGAATTTTTCCATGACCAATCCGAACTGGCGACCCCATACAAACAATTCCTTACGATCGGTTCTGCTTTTTTTAGATTGTGCATCGCCTGATAACGTCGCTCGAATTCTTTTCTCGTCAAGCGATCGCCATTTTCTACTCGATTCGCGAATCAACCCTACTTCTATTTGATGCTATAGCAACTACCAGCGAAGGCGCAGACATCAAATTCTAATTTTGAGAATCAGCCCCCCATAGCTATTTCAAATATTTCTCAATTGTCTTAACCAGAACAGCAATTCTATTTAAATTTCTATAAAGTTCCGCCAATTTGTTTTATTTTAACCGGTTTCGTGTTTTACCATAGAGACAGTAGCAAAACCACGCGCCATTCTAGCACCGCTTGCCGGTAAGAAATATAAAAAATGGCGCAAAGGAGGAGAATTATGGTTCGTTTTTTCTACAAACTTTTGTAAAAATCCCTAGATAAAATTGTCGAATTATGCAAGGAAATAGGCATGGTTTACGATGTAGCAATTGTGGGTGGTGGTGTCATTGGTTGCGCCATTGCCAGAGAATTAATGCGCTACCGGATTAGCGCTATTCTCATCGAAAAAGAAAGCGAAGTTGGATTTGGAACCAGCAAAGCCAACAGTGGTATTATTCACGGCGGACATCACGTAGAACCCGATACCCTCAAAGGGAAATTAGAGTGGGAAGGCAACCAAATGTGGGATGCCTTGGCGGAGGAATTGGGATTTGGATTCGAACGCATTGGCGAGTTGACAGTAGCGCGATCGCACGATGAAATTCCTACCTTAGAACGTTTGCAGAAACGCGGTCAAGAGAAAGGCGTTCCGGGGTTGGAAATTTGGCAGCAGGAACGCTTGCAACAAGAAGAACCTCACCTCAGCGAAGATATTATAGCAGCTTTACATGCCCCCACCACCGGGGTAGTGAACCCCTACGAAGCTTGTTTTGCCCTGATGGAAAACGCCACCATCAACGGGTTGGACTTTTCCGGCGATACACTCGTACAAGATTTGCAAACCGATGGCGAGATTTGGCGCTTGCAAACCTCCAAAGGCGAAATCGCCAGTCGTTATGTTATCAATGCGGCGGGATTGTTTGCCGATAAAATTGCTGAGATGGCAGGGGTAGGTGATTTTACCATTTCCCCGCGCAAAGGCGAAGAATACTTACTCGACAAACGCCTCAAAGGCTTGGTAAAACGGATTGTGTTTCCCTGTCCTACCCCCGTTTCCAAAGGCATTTTGGTCATTCCCACCTACGACGGTACCCTGATGGTGGGTCCAACCGCAGAAATGGTGGATGATAGGGAAGACCTATCCACCTCCAAAGCTGGTGGCGAACATGTATTTCAGTCAGTACAACCCATCGTTCCCGGCATCAGTCCGCGAGATTGCATTGCTGAATTTGCTGGTTTGCGCGCTGTTAGCAATACGGAAGATTTTATCATCGGACCCACCAGTAAAAAAGGGTTTATCAACGTCGCCGGCATCCAATCGCCAGGGTTAACCGCTGCCCCTGCGATCGCGGATAGTGTGTTGCAAATCCTACAAGAATCAGGATTAAAGCTAGCAGAAAACGACGAATTTCAACCAGGAATCAGCAAACCCATCCATTTTGCCTCCCTCCCCACCGAGGAACAAATGGAACTGGCAGCCAAAGACCCCAGTTACGGTCGCATTGTCTGTCGCTGCGAACTCATTAGCGAAGGGGAAATCCGAGATGCCATCCGTCGCGGCGCGCGTACCTTGGATGGGATTAAATTCCGCACCCGCGCTGGTATGGGACGCTGTCAGGGAGGTTTTTGTACGTCCCGTTGCATGGAACTGCTGTCGGAGGCTTGGGAAACCCCAATTCACGAAATTACCAAACGCGGCGGTGATTCTTGGGTTGTACGTGCAAGAGAAGAGGTACAAAACCAATGATAGCAACAAGTACCAAACATATTCAATCGGAATACGATGTCGTCGTGGTCGGTGGCGGTCCGGCGGGGATGGCAGCGGCTTTGGGTGCCAAAGAAGCGGGTAGCGATCGCGTTTTGATGGTAGACCGAGAAAAAGAAGCCGGCGGCATCCTGTTGCAGTGCATCCATCCCGGATTTGGCTTGCAACATTTCAAAGAAGAACTCACAGGACCGGAATACGCCCAGCGATTTTTAGAACAAGTCCTGGAAAAAGACATCGACCTGGCTTGCGATGCTTACGTTCTCGATATTGACAAAGATAAGCGCGTCAAACTGATGTCGGGAAGCGAAGGGGTGAAAGTGATTTCCACCAAAGCAACGGTTTTGGCAATGGGTGCCAGGGAACGCACGCGCGGCGCTATTCGTACCCCCGGCAGGCGACCATCTGGCGTATTAACGGCTGGTTTGGCACAGAAATTTGTCAATATGCTGGGACAGTTGCCCGGACATCGCGCGGTTTTGCTGGGGTCTGGGGATATTGGTTTGATTATGGCGCGGCGACTCACTTTAGAAGGGGTAGCGGTGGCTGGCGTATTTGAATTAATGCCATTTGCCAACGGACTCAACCGCAATATTGTGCAGTGCTTGCACGATTACGATATTCCCTTACACTTGTCTACTACGGTGGTTGATATTCAAGGACGCGATCGCGTTGAAAAAGTTACGGTGGCACCGGTAGACGAACATCTCACCCCCATGATGGAAAAAAGCTGGGATATCGAGTGCGATACTCTGTTGCTGTCTATTGGGTTGATTCCGGAAAACGAACTTTCCCACCAGCTGCAACTGCGTATCGACCCAGTGACGCGCGGTCCGGTAGTTAACAGTATGATGGAAACCTCCATGGATGGGGTATTTGCTTGTGGTAATGTGGCGCATATTCACGATTTGGTGGATTTTGTTAGCCAAGAATCCCTACTAGCCGGACGCAATGCTGGCTGGTACGTGACCCAAAATCGCCCACCAGCGGATAATATTCGCCTGATTCCTGGGGAAAATGTGGCGTATTGCGTTCCCCATACCATTTCAAGCGATCGCAATCATACCGTATACATGCGGGTTCGCCGTCCCATGCAAGACTGCGTTTTGCGTTTATCAGACGTGTATGAGAAGAAAATTCGCTATGCCTTTCCCGCCGAGATGGTGAATCTGAAAGTTCGTCCCAAAATCCTGGAAAATTTCCACGGGGATACGTTGCGAGTGGATATCGTTCCCCAAGAACAAGCGTAACCAAAAGAGGAAACATGATGAGCGAAGAAACTCAAGTTACTCACTATCTTTGTATCGGCTGTCCCCTGGGATGTCGTTTGGAAGTGGAAGCGGAAGAAGACACCGGAGATATTGTCGAAATCCGGGGATTTAGCTGCAAGCGTGGCGAAAAGTATGCGATGCAAGAACATACCGAACCCCGTCGCATGGTTACCACCACGGTAGCGATTCGCAATGGCATTTGGGGACGGTTGCCGGTGAAAACCACCGAGGCGATTCCTAAAGAAAAAGTTATGGACTTGTGCCATCAGTTGCGCCAGGTTACACTAGAGGCACCCGTGGAAATAGGCGAGGTGGTTTTGCCGAATGTCTTCGATACTGGCATCGACGTGGTTGCTTCCCGGAGTATGCCACAAGTATCCGGATTTGCTATACCAAAAGGGAATTTAATTCAAAATTAGATCTTTTTGGGTGACAATGAAATTTCAGCGTTTGTTTTCGATTTCTCTTTTACTTGGCGTTGCCAGTTCCTTGAATGCCGATACGTACAGCAATGCGATCGCATCATCCCCGCCTACCTTAGCACAAAGTACCCGGCCGCAACTAATCGAAGCGGTTTGCGGTCGGGGCAATGTTATCCGCAAAGACGGTCAGCTGGCTTGTGGTACTTGTCCGAGTTTTGTAAGTACAAATTGGCAAGAACCTTTTCAGTTAGAAGAACTGCACTACGGTAGCTACACCGGTTCCCATATTCGAGAAGCCTATGTAGATTTTAGCGGTTGCGAACCCCATGCCAGCAATTTTGGCGGCAGCGTTTTACTCAGGCAACAAGCCAATGGTTGGCAAGTGGTTCGTTACGACCGGGGTTTTCGTTCCCACACTTGCGATTTGCTGACTACGGCAAGTGGTCGAGATAAATTGGTTTGCCAAGGTGGATATATGGGACAGGGATATGAAATCCAATCGGCAGATATCCTGGATATTGGCAGCAACGAAACCCAACAAAAAGATTTGTTTTCGGTAAGGTCGAATGTTGCCAGTTGCCGTCCTCCTTACTATCAAAATCAAATTGTTGGTTGGACTTGGTCTAATGAAAATCAAGACCAATGGCAAGATTTGGTGGTGACCATCAGTTCTGCGGCCGAATCTTCCCAACAGCAACCTAGTTCCCAAATGTCTTGTGAAGAACCCCAGCTACCGGAACCCACCCAACATCGTTTGGTGTTTCTTTCTGATGGAGAAACCCTGGAACCTACACAAGAAACACTGCAAATTTTAGAATACGCAATTCCCCCTACCCAAACCCCATAGAAAAATAAAAATTGTCAGGGAAACTTGAAATTATACGAAATCCGACGGTATCTTCGTGGGAATATTGAATCGAATCTCTAAATCTCCAGACAATCTTCCTTATTTCGTATTGTACCATTTTTTTAATAATGATTCCCTGCAATTTGCCAATTTTCCTGGTAGGGGTGCTCACGCGTTGCACCCCTCAAAATACTAGATATCCTTGAAGTTAAGGAATTTATTGGATTTCAGATATTTTCTCCGGTTTGCGGTTGGGTTTTGCGTGCTAGAATAAAAAATCCTGTATGGGCCACCATGCGATCGCGTGGTCGAATTCGTTCCGGATTGAGTTTGTAATTGCGCAGGAAAATTTCGGTAACCTCCATCAACATAAAATGATTTTGCTTCAACGACTGCATGGTTTCGCTAATTTGATTGGTAGTGGGAACAAACACCCCTACATGTCCGGACCCTTTTAAAGCTGTGTATACTTGGTCGATAACTTCCCAAGGTTTTTTCAAATCCAAAAAGAAAGCATCTAATTGGGTTTGTTCGATGCCTTCTTCTACGGGTCGGTTGTAGAAAATAATATTATCGTATTCTTTCCCGTTTTCCAGATTTCGGCGAATAATATCGGCATTGTCGCGATTGCTTTCGTAGGTAAAAACTTTGCCTTCCTTGCCAACCGAACGGGAAAGTGCTAGCGTAAAAGCGCCAGAACCAGTTCCGGCTTCTCCTACGTATTTACCGGGAAATATATCCATTCTCGCCAACATGTATCCCGCATCTTTCGGATAAATAATTTGCGACCAACGCTGCAATCCTTCCATGATGTAGTCTTGCAGGTCGCATTCGAGAAGGCAATAGGATTTGCCCTTAAATTCGAACCAACTGCCAATTTCTAGTTGGCGTAATTGTTCGCAGGTAATTTTGCCGTTGGGGAGGGAAATCCATTCTTTATCTTCTACGTTCGCTGCTTTGTAAAATTCTGCGTTGTCGGTGATAATTCTCCATTTTTTTAGTCCTTCACTCATAAAACTCCTGAGGTTGCTATCTTATTGTTGCCATCCCAGCAATATCGCGACACGATTGCTATCAATCCAGATAAGACAATTTTAAAATAAAACGATTCTATTAGAAAAAATTTTTTTCTCTAGCATTCAAAAATGCCCGGTGTAGGGATTTCCGGGCAGTGTTTGGGGAAGCGATCGCACAATTGTACGGAAAAAAATTAACCTAGTTGGAAGTGTTTGCGAACGTGGCTGCGAATGGTCCAAGTACAAGACATGTCGGCGGGAAAGGTGACCAAATCGCCTTTTTTGATTTCGACTGGTTCGCCGCCGTCGGGGGTGACCACTACATCGCCTTCTAGTAAGTAGCAGGTTTCTGGTTCGTCGTATTTCCAGGGGAATTCGGAGGGTTCTTTTTCCCAAGTTGGCCAGTTGAAAACGCCGAGTTGCTGGAGTCGGTCTTGGGAGGGTTGTCTTTCGATGCTGATGTTCTGATTTTGCGTGGTGGTCATGTCTCCCTGGCCTCCTATTGCTAGCTTCAGGAGGTTATTTTATCGAATTTAGGCAAGTTTTTGCAGGTGCGGACACCACGAATCGGTTATAATTGAATTGGCAAATGTACCAGCGATCGCTACAATTAAATCAACAGGATCCGCAGGATCGATAGAATTGTTCTACAAACGTTCATATATTCAGCAGACGTTAGCAAGTAAATTTGGCGATCGTGAAAAAAATTCTTGTTGTTCTACACCAATCAACCTCCAAAACTGGTTTGGTCGGTCAGGTATTGCGCTCTTTTGGCTATACTTTAGACATTCGTATTCCTAGCGTGGGAGACGAACTACCAACCAGTATGGAAAACCATGCCGCCGCCATTGTGTTTGGCGGTCCCATGAGTGCCAACGATGGCGATACCTTACCTTTTATCCGCCAGGAACTGAACTGGATCGAAACAGCGTTGAACGCCCAGAAGCCTTTTTTGGGAATTTGTTTGGGGGCACAAATGCTGGCTAAAGTTTTGGGAGGGTCAGTTTATTCCCGCCCCGACGGTTGGGTGGAAATTGGCTATTATCCCCTCTATCCCACACCACAGGGGCAGCAGGAACTGGGCCATTTGCGCTGTGTTTATCACTGGCATAAGGAAGGCTTTGAATTACCTCAGGGTGCCGTACGGCTCGCTCGTGGCGATCGCTTTGCCAATCAAGCCTTCCGTTATAAAAACCATGCCTATGGCTTGCAGTTTCATCCGGAAATACACCGGAAAGCCATCAAAGTTTGGACCGAAAGAGGTGCCGAACAGTTGAGCTTTCGCGGTGCCCAACCCCTAACCGAGCAGCTGCAAAAATACGATTTGTACGGCCAGCAAGCCGCCAACTGGCTGCCTGGTTTTTTACGGTCGTGGCTGCAGTGCGATCGCATTGCCCAGCAACAGGTCATATCAAGTTAGAACGAGGTTGGAACGTTTCCGCCTGTCGCAGTTTTTCGTACAATTCCCGCTCTTGGTTGCCCAACTCTTTGGGAACCACCACTTGGATTTCCACCAGCTGGTCCCCGCGCTCTCCTTGTTCGTCGGGATAGCCTTTCCCAGCCAAACGCAGGCACTGACCCGATTGTACCCCAGCGGGAACGTGCATTTTCACCCAACCGTCAATAGTGGGCACCTCCACCATTCCTCCCAAAGCCGCTTCTGCTGGGGTAATGGGTACCTTACAATAAATATCCTGTCCCTGAAGTTGGAAAAACTTGTGGGGGGCAATGGTAATTTTTAAATATAAATCGCCGCCCCCAATGCCTTGTCCTTTCACCCGGACGCGCTGACCTGTATTCGTGGCTGGGGGCATATCCACTTCCAAAGAACGCCCATCTTCCAAACGAATGCGTTCGCGACCGCCACGGTAAGCTTTTTCCAAAGGAATCGTCAAGTGAGCTTCCACATCCCGTTGTTGGGCAGCACTGCGGGAGGTAACCGTGTACTGGGTTTTCACGCGACCGGGGCGAAAATCGTCGCTGGTCGTGCTTTTGCGGGTGGTACTTTGACCGCGCTTGGCTCCTTGGCTGCCGTATTCGCTGTTATACGGTCGCGAGGCAGTCCTCTTTTGCCCCAACAACTCTTCCACAAATACATTAAAATCGGAAAACTGGCTGATATCGACCTTGCGATCGGATTTTCCCGACCGAGAGGTAGCACTGGCAGTTCCCTGCTTGCCATTGGTTCCGCGTGGGTTCCAAGTTTTTGCCCCTGGACGCCACATGCTGCGCCCAGCGAACCCTTTGGGCTGCCAGTAGCGAGCAAACTGGTTGTATTGAGCGCGTTTTTCCGGGTCGGAGAGAACCTCGTAAGCCTCTCCCAAGTCCTTAAACTTTTCCTCCGCTTTTTGGTCGCCAGGATTTAAATCGGGGTGATACTTGCGAGCCAATCGCCGGTAGGCCTTTTTGATTTCTTCAATGGAGGCACTGGGATCCACCCCTAAAATTTCGTAGTAGTTGCGAAAGTTTTCCATACGAACAAGATACGCTTGATACTCTAACGGTTAGCCGTCTGTGGCAGAGAGCTTTCCGGAAAAAAAATAGTTGCTAGCGATGTAACCCGGGCGGCAGGGCGGTTAGAACCAATCGTCCTCATCATCCCAATCTTCATCGTAAGCATTGGTTCGGGGAATGCGCCGCTGCTTGTAGCGGGAGGGACCCTCAAACAGGCGATCGTCTATTATGCTACCGGACTTTTTGCGGCGGCGATCGCCCCAATCGCGATCGTCGTAATCGTAGTCATAATCATCGTACTCGCTATCGTCCCCAGAAAGCGTCCGCCGAACGGCACTCAACCAATTGTCTTCCTCCTCCTCTTCGCGGTAGTATTCTGCCACCTGACGGCGCAGTTCGTACAGCGCATCCTGCAACTGGGATGTAGCCAGATCGATCCCCCGTTCGTCGTCGCGTTTGAGACTGTCGCGCAACTCCTGAACCAGCGATTCAATTTGACGGCGCAATCCCTGGGCAAACTGCAAACCAAAATCCAAACTAACTTCCCGCAGTTGCCGTTGCGCTTGGAAAGCCAGAGTTTCGGCGCGATTGCGTCGGTCCACCCGTTCGCGCTGTTCGCGGTCCTGTTCGGCAAATTTTTCGGCCTCTTGAATCATACGGTTGACTTCCGATTCGCTCAAGGTGGAAGCTCCCTGAATAGTGAGGCTTTGTTCGCGACCGGTGGTTTTATCCAACGCCGTTACCTGTAAAATTCCGTTGGCATCGATATCGAAGGAAACCTGAACCTGAGCCACTCCCCGCGGCGCTGGCGGCAATCCCATGAGCTTAAACCGCCCCAAGGATTTGTTATCTTTGGCCATTTCCCGCTCTCCCTGAACCACGTGGACTTCCACCACGGTTTGGTTGTCTTCGGAGGTAGAGAAAACATCGGAACGGCGTACGGGAATGGTGGTGTTGCGGGGAATGAGCTTTTTCATTACCCCACCAATCGTTTCCAAGCCCAACGATAGGGGCGTCACATCCAGCAGCAGGATATCTTGAAGCTCCCCTTCTAGAATCCCCCCTTGAATGGCGGCCCCTACGGCTACCACTTCGTCGGGATTGACATTTTGGTTGGGTTCCCGTCCAATGGTACCGGTAACCAGTTCTTGAATCATGGGCATGCGGGTCGCGCCCCCCACCAACACCACGTCGTCAATTTGGGCGGGGGTCAATCCCGCATCGGCAAGGGCTTTTTTCAGGGGAATCCGCAGGCGTTTGAGCAAGTCCTCGCACATGCCTTCAAATTGCGCCCGCGTCAGTTTGGTTTCTAAGTGTTTGGGACCGTCGGCGGTGGCAGTGATAAAGGGCAGATTGATATCTGTAGCCCCCATCCCCGATAGTTCGATTTTCGCTTTTTCCGCCGCTTCCATGAGCCTTTGCAAGCTCTGGCGATCGCGACGCAAATCAATTTGTTCTTGTTCCCAAAATTGGTCTGCCAGCCAGTCTACAATCTTGCGGTCGAAATCGTTGCCCCCCAACTGACTGTCACCGCTGGTGGCGCGTACTTCAAATACGCCGTCGCCTACTTCCAAAACCGTCACGTCAAAGGTGCCACCGCCGAGGTCGTAGACCAAAATGGTTTTGTTCTCCCCCCGTTCCATCCCGTAAGCCAAAGCCGCAGCGGTGGGTTCGTTTAAAATCCGTTTGACCTCCAAACCAGCAATGCGACCGGCATCCCGGGTAGCCTGGCGTTGGGAATCGTTAAAATAAGCCGGAACGGTAATGACCACGCCAGTAACGGCTTCTCCCAAATAGCGGCTGGCTTCGTCGGCTAGCTTGCGCAGCACCATTGCCGAAATTTCTTCTGGAGCAAATTCCCGACGCAATCGCGGACAGCGCAGGCGAATTTTATCTTCGTCGTTGCGGCGAATGGTATAGGGAACTTTTTTGGAAACGGGACTAAGCTCGTTGTAGCGACGACCGATGTACCGCTTCACCCCATAAAATGTGTTTTGGGGGTTGAGAATGGCTTGCCGTCTGGCCATTTGACCGACCAAACGCTCTCCCTCTTTGCTGAATCCCACCACAGAAGGGGTGGTGCGCAACCCCTCTGAATTGAGAATGACAGTGGGTTTGCCACCTTCCATGACCGAAACGACGGAGTTGGTTGTCCCAAGATCGATACCGACTACCTTTCCCATGATGCGATGATTTGCTCCTTTTCAGTTAACTCCGCTGGTTGGCGCTCGAACGAGAACCGAACGTGGGGGGCGATCGCAGCTACAATCAAGCATAAAGGATTGTTACCGTCCAGAAAAGTCCCCGGCCGAACGGGTCTGCTGGCAACCTGGAATTCCGGCTTTGGCTGCTTGCCCCATCCTTAAGATTAAGAGTTGTTACTTTCCATTCTATCGCTTCCGTTGCTGTCTCTAGGAAGCCAGACCATCGCGATCGCGATCTTTTCCCCAATTTCTAAATTTTTCAAGCTACAGTGAAATAGCAGATCGAACCACCCTCCAGGCGATCGCCAGAATTTAAACATTCCATCAAGTTCAGGGGAAACCGAAACCGTATGTTTTCTAAATTAGCCAAAACCAGTTCCCGGCAGCGAGAAATCCTCGAAGTGGTTTTCCGCAACGGTTGGGACTACATGCGGCGTTTGCTCAGCGGCAAAAAAGCAGATGAACCAGAATTACCCACCCCGGCGGTTTTGCGCAATATTTTAATCGATTTGGGACCGGTTTACGTCAAGTTGGGACAGCTCTTAAGTACCCGTCCCGACCTCATGCCACCTGCTTA
Source organism: Geitlerinema sp. PCC 9228 (assembly GCF_001870905.1). Classification (NCBI taxonomy): domain Bacteria; kingdom Bacillati; phylum Cyanobacteriota; class Cyanophyceae; order Geitlerinematales; family Geitlerinemataceae; genus Geitlerinema; species Geitlerinema sp. PCC 9228. The sequence goes on along the minus strand of NZ_LNDC01000125.1, from coordinate 2,391 downwards.
TATTGAAGCTTTAACCGACCTACAAGCCAATGTCCCGCCAGTTCCCTGGTCGCAAATCGAAGTCGCCATGCGCCAACAGTTGCAGCAACCGTTGGAAAATGCTTTTGAATATGTTAACCCAGACCCCATTGCCGCCGGTTCCATCGGACAAATCCATCGCGGTCAAACCAAAAACGGCTACGAAGTCGCCATTAAAGTCCAACGTCCCGGCATTGGCGAAGTGGTAGAACAAGATATCAGCATCGTTCGCGGTTTGGCAGAATTGGTATCTCGTACGGAGTTTGGCGAATACTACGACCCCGTTTCCCTCGCCGACGAATTTGCCAGCGCCTTGCGTTCGGAATTGGATTTCATGCAAGAAGCCACCTACACGGATGCCTTGCGCCGCAATCTCTCCCAAAGCCGCTGGTTTGACCCCTCTCGCGTGGAAATCCCCGAGGTGTACTGGGATCTGACCACAGAAAAAATGCTCACCATCGAGTGGCTGGAAGGAACGCCAATTTTAGAAGCCGACCTCGATGGCAAAGCTCCCCAAAACGGCAAAAAGCCAAAAACCGACCAAGCTACCTCCAACAAAGAAATTGCCAATCTCCTGTTGCGGGTGTTTTTCCAACAAATTTACGTCGATGGTTTCTTCCACGCCGACCCCCACCCGGGAAATGTTTTTTACCTGCAAGACCGGCGCGTCGCTTTGCTAGACTGCGGTATGGTGGGTCGTCTCGATCCCCGCACCCAGCGCATTCTCACCGAACTTCTGTTGGCTATTGTTAATTTAGACGGCCAGCGCTGCGCTCACCTAACTCTAGATTTGGCTGATGCCAACCAAGGTACCAATGTGGCGCGTTTGGAAGCCGACTACAACCGTTTGCTGCGCCGCTACTACAACCGCAATTTAGCGGAAATTAATTTTAGCGAGTTGGTCTACGAAGTGCTACAAACCGCCCGGGAAAACCACGTCAAACTGCCGGGCAATATCGGTTTGTATTCCAAAACTATTGCCAATCTCGAAGGCGTCGCCCGCACGTTGGACCCGGAGTTCAATCTTTCGGAACAAATTAAACCCCTGATGAGCGATTTGTTGCGCCAGCAAATTATTGGCGACTCTCCTTTACCAGCTTTGTTGCAAACGGCTTTAGAAACCAAAAGTCTTTCTTTGTCAACCCCGCGTCAGTTGGAATTGCTCCTAGGTGGCATTACCACCGAAACCCTACGCTGGAATCTCACTTTAGAGGATTTGGATGGATTGCGCCGGAGTTTGGACGACTCCGCCAACCGCCTCTCTTTCAGCATTGTTGTTGGTTCGCTGATTGTCGGTGCAGCAATTATCTTTTCCGAAGGTGGCAGTACGCAGTTATTTTTCGCCAGCAGTACCCTCTTTTCCGCCGCCAGTCTCCTCGGTTTGTGGCTGGTAATTAGTATTCTTCGTTCCGGACGCTTGAAGTGAGAGGCAATCGGGCGTCCCGAGCGTGGGAGATTGGGGAATTTAGGAAATAAATTTATTTTGGTCTCCCACGCTCCCATGTCCTCATGCCAAAAACTACCGAATCTGCTTCTCCCCAGGCTTGGTCCGCAGGGTCACATTCATCCCTTCCTGGGTTTGTTCTAAGACCAACAAGGGGGTAGGTTTGGCTTTTTGGTCCCAGTGCATGTATGCCATGCGTCCTTGAATGGTGGGCTGCCAGGTTTCTGCTTCTTCTCCCGGACTTAAGAAAGCTTCGATACACTCAGTTACTTCGTTAATTGTAGCGGATGTGGTTTGTGTGGGTAGCTTAGCTAATTTGATTTCAATACGAAAGAGGACACCTTTGGTGCTCTCGTCGTACTCATCGGTTTGATAAGTAACATCAAAGGTTTCGTCCACCATGCGCGCTTTTCCTTTGGTTTCTGGTTTGGGACGCAAAGCGGCGCGGAATTTATCGTTGACTTGGGCTTTGATTTGATTGACAATGGCGGCGTTGAAGTGTTCTTCCGCCATGCGCATGCGCAAGTAGTCTAGGTTGAAATCCCGCGAGTGCACCAAATCGGGATTTTTCTCCATTTTGGCGATGGTGCTCAAAGCCATTTTGTATTTCTTTTGCAGCTCTCGCAAGCGAAACTGTTCCGTGCGTAATTTCTTTTCAAATTGCTTGCTCTTGCGTTGGTACAAAATGGACAGTCCAATTAACAAAAATAAAAGCACAAAGGAAGCACCCATCCATACCTGTTCCGCAGAAATTCCTCTTTGCGGGTTTTGGTTGGTTGGGGCTTGCGCTATGCTGGGTTGGGAGACGACAATTTGAGTAGGCATGGGAACGAATCTGCTACTTCCTAATAGGTTATTTACTGGACAATAATTGACTTTTATTGACTTGATAGTCGTAGCCATCTTTCTTAAAGATTGGCTGGATGTGA